>NZ_JACHVA010000040.1 GCF_014230055.1 Puniceicoccus vermicola
AGGAAGTCGTTGAAGTTGAGTTGGTTAGATAATTGAGTTTCGTCAAAATTTGTGAAGGATTCTGTAAATAGCTGATTGATATGAACTTTCTGAAAAGCGTTAACACTCAGAACTTGCAGAATCCGGGTCAAACTGTGGTCGAGGCAGAGAGTCTTTTTGAGACTGGCGACGAGAAGATAGGTGCAGATGGCGATCCAAATTTGGGTTCTGACGGCATTGTCCGAGGTTCCGAAGAAGGACTTGATCCGCAGGTTCTGTTTGATCCATTTGAAGAAAAGTTCGATCTGCCAGCGGCTCTTGTAGACCAAGGCGACGGTCAATGCTGGGATGGAAAAATTGTTGGAAAGGAATACCAAGTCCTTGCCAGTCTCCTCGTCGAAGAAACGAACTCGACGCAAAGCAATGGGATATCGTTCCTTGGACAGGGCTCCGCTCAGACCGATTGTTTGATCGCTGCGCAGACCTGTGATTTTGGCAACTCTGCGGGACTCCCGGACATAGCAGTCGAGGTTGCGTTTGGCACGGATAACGAAGAACGCTCCGGCCTGGCTGAGGCCGAAGAGTCGACCGAAGTCGAGGTATCCACGATCCATTACATAGATCGTTCCGGGAGAGACTGGCATTCGGTCGAGGAAAGACACATCGTGTTCCCGTCCCTTCGTAACGTCGATGAACAGCGGGATAGAGCCTTGAAGTTCGAACTGCGTGTGGATCTTTACCGCCGCTTTCGTGGAACGAAAGTCCGCCCAAGGGAAGAGAGTCAGGCAAAGATCGATGGTGCTCGAATCGACCGCGACGACCATGCCATCGAGACCCATCGGGTTCGTCTCGCCTGCCTAAAGTCTCCGCGTCCTTCGAATGAGGATATGAGCCATGGCTTCGTAGACGCGCCAGTCCCTCCATTGGTTGGCATATGCCAAATTGGTGCGGGTAATGTTGCCGCGAAACCCCATCGCGTAAGCGTTTTGATTCCCGCGCAAACAAGCCTCGATCTCGCGCAACCCCTCCCGGTAAGTCAACTGGGCAAAGACCATGGCAAGGAATTGGTCGCGTGCGGTAAATCCGCGACTGCTCTTGGGCATCGGGTAAAGCTTGATGCATCGGTCGAACTCCTTCCGGTCCAAGCCATCGGTAATCTGAGTAAAAACGAGCCTGCCAGCGTTCATCCGTTATTGAGAACGAATGCGACGGAAGGTCGCCAGCCGATTCAAATGCGTGACAACCTTTATCCTGTGTAAGACTCTTCAAATGAATCACTTGGAAAAATCGAAACCCCTCTTAACTGGACACTAGTGATATTATAATATAAACTATTAGCGAATTTCTAGATTAATGGATGCCGATTTTTGCGAACAGAGACCAACCCTGGAATCAAGGTTTGGAAGTCCGAAGCCGATTTCGTTTCATCCGGGAGAGCCGAAATATTGAATGTGAACTCGTAAAAGAATCTCTAATTCTTCCTATCTTTCATAGATGCGAGAAACAACATTCAAAGATGAGGCAATTATACCTATCCCCGACAATCTGAGCTTCCATCCACACTCATTCTTTTTCTACCGCAAAAGTCCCGATGCCCCATCTAAAGATGGCTGGGACAGTTTCCTCTCCGGGATCCCAGGAGACGGATTGGGCGATCCTGATGACTCGCGCAGGCTGGCAGCCTATGTTACTTTTCGGAGGCTGGGGCCATCGATGCTGACTCGTTGACAACTCAAACTCTCGCGTTGCAGCGGGGACTCTCCTCCGGCACGCTGAACTCAATGCAGGACGACCCACATCTCGACGAGCTCCAGACCACCCGTAAGAAGCCGATTTATCCGCTCAAGGATGGGCTGCGGTCTTACATGATCCGACACGGGCGGGAGATGGAACTTCCGGTCACCTATGAGGAACTGCTGGACTACTCCGTCTCGGTACCGCTCCGGGACGCCGATGGCAACGACACGCTCTGGGAAACGGTCGCCTACCCGCAACCGGAGATGAGCCGCATCGCCAAGGCCCTGACTCAGATTTACGGTCTGCTCAAGACCAACGGAGATTGGTCGGCGGTCGATCACCTCTACATGGACCGGATCGATTTCTGCACTTTCGGCAATTCGCACCCTTTCCGGATTCGCATCGTCAACGTCCACAACGACAACCCCGACTACTACTACATCAAGAAGGCCGATGCCTCCCGGGTCTACGGACTGGAGCTGGAACACCTGCTCTCCCCGAACCGGATGCACTACATGACTTATCAGCAGACGCTGGTCGAGGAGCACGTGATCGGCATCCCGGGGGACGTCTTCATCAACGAGTGGCTCGACAACCCACAGATCAGCCGCATTCGTCTGGCGAAGGAGCTGGTGAAGTTCAACGAACGCTGTTTTCTGCGTCTCCTCGGCGACATGCGATCCTACAACTTCGTCGTCGACATCACCCCCGACTTTGAGAGCTTCCAGCTTCGCATCCGTCCGATGGACTTTGACCAGCAGAGCTACCAGGGACGGAAGCACGTCTACCTCCCCCAGTTCTTCAAAAGCAACAACGCCCTCGTCTTTTTCTGCCTCAACAATCTCATCAAGGAAACGGCCTATCAGTATCAGCTGGAAGAGCACGCCATGATGACCCGCCGCATCAATCTCATTCACCAGCGTCTCCGAATGCTCCTCGCCGAGATGTCGGACGACGTCATCTCAGAACCGGAGAACGTCGAGCAGTTGAAGCACGAACTCGCTGACCACCACGAACGGAAAGATTTCCTCAAAGCCAACAGCATGGGGGAAATCGTTCGCGAGAGCCTTCATACCATTCTCGACCGCAGCGTCGTCCCTGCGGACAAAGGCTCGCCCTTGCGGTTGGATTTGGAGGGATCGTAAGGGATTTCCGGTGCCGTCCACCGATCCGGCGGGATGCGGCTTGGGCCAAGCCGCGCAACCTCGAAGGAAAGACTTCACTGCTAGGCCTACGAGGCTTGGCGCTTTCTTTAAATTTCTCGGAAAAAGAAGACCCATCGGCCGTCCCCATGTCCCACAGGCTGCCAGCCTGTGTCTCCAGTTCGGCCTCAAAGCATCGATCGCAGCAGAAGCGGAGCGCTGCAATCCACCATCTGGGCCCACCCGAGAAAATCGCTCTCGCCATTGACGGGAAGGCTTTCCGAAAATGAAGCCGCATGAAGATTGATCCTGAAACCCAGACCGTGATGCTCGGCGTTCGCGAACTCAGTGAGTTCGAGATCTGCCAGCGTTCTTCCGGACGGGGAGCGGGCCGATGGCGGTTGGAAGCTGGGCGGACTTGGCACCAGACGATTCAAGGGGAGTCTCAGGAAGAGTTTGATCGGGAGAAGTCGATTTCCGGGCGAATCGAACGCGGGGGATGGTCGATTCAGATCGACGGTCGCTGCGACCTGTTCCGCCTCGACGAAGCTGGTTTACCAGTTTTTGGCGAGATCAAGACGGTCACCGACCCCCTCCCGCTTCCGGCTTCTGAGTTGCGCGCGCGGTTTCCCGCCTACTTCCGTCAGCTGGCCTGTTACTCGCTCCTCGCAGGCGAATCTTACAATCTGGCCAAGTCGTTTCTTCTCTTCCTAAACATCGATACAGAAATCCGCCAGACGGTCGCACTGGGTCCGGAAGATCTCGAGAGTCTCGAAACGCATCTCGATTCGCTGGTCGAATTCCTGCAGTTCACAGCCGAACAAACCGCTTCGCGCGTGCAGCTCGAATGGAACAGCTTCCGGGCTCATCCCCGCGCTGGACAGGTGCAGGCCTCTGAAGATCTGGCCTGCGCAGAAAAGACTCATCGAGTCGTTGGTTTTCAAGCACAGACGGGGTTTGGAAAGACCCGGATCGTTCTCGAGCATGCCCTCGAAGCCATCCGAGCCGGGAAGGCGGACCGTATTCTCTATCTCACCGGGAAGATCAGCGGGCAGGAACAGGCGTGCACGGAGGCCCGTCAGCTCTTTCCGGACTCCCAAGGGCTCCGATCGTTCCGGATGCGAAATCACCGGGAGCACTGGGCAGCCTGCCCGCTGGATGGGTGCCTCCAGGATAAATGTGCGCCCCCCGCCGAAGAGCGCTCAGCCCTTCCGGTCGCCGAACTCATTCGACACCCGGGACATGCCGAGGAGGCTTGGGATGGGATCCGCGAGCTTGCCGAGAATTTCCATCATTGCCCCTACTCTCTCTCCCGCGGGCTACTCCCCTTTTCAGATCTCTGGATCGCCGACTACAACTACCTGTTCTCCCCCTCCTCCCGACATATTTTCCTCGAGCAGCCCGGCTTCGATCCGGCTCGCACCTGGCTCCTCATCGACGAGGCTCACAATCTCCCCGACCGCACCAGTTCGGCCCTCGGGGGACGGCTTGACACACGGCTACTTCAAAACGCCGCCGAGGATCTTCGGGAGTTTCGCACTGACAACACCTTGAAAGCCACTCTCCGGGAGATCGCGCGCGAGATCGAAAATCTTCATCCCGACCGGATGGTGGACTCGGCGACTCTTTTTGTCTTCACCGACCTGTTCGAGACGGCTTCGGATTCCCTAGCCAATAGCCCACTCCCATGGAGAGAGCTGACCGGTGACACCGTTTCAACCCTGCAGGCGCTGGAGTCCGCGCTTTTTCTGCTCGAACGGGAGGAACTTCATCCGCTTCTCTGGTCGCCGAGTCCGGGTCGGCTCGAATGGCTACCGCTCGAAGTCGGTCCCTGGATTGCGGAGACGCTTTCCGGCTTCGCCCAATCCGTATTCTTCTCCGCAACCCTGGATCCCTTCCCCTCCTTCGTCTCCAATTTCGGGCTCACGGAAGAGCAATGCCAACTCGTGCGGGCCGAAGCCGACGGGACCCACCGCTTCCGCACCGCCATCGACACCCGGGTGCAAACGACTTTGCGCGAGCGCAAACGCAACGCTTCCCGCACCACCGAGACTCTCCGCGATCTGGCCGAATCGAGCGGCGGATGCGTGGCCGCGTTTTTTCCTTCGTTTGAATACGCCGAAACCATCCAGACCTATCTCGAAGCCATCGCTCCCCACCTCCGCAGCGTTCTTCAACCCCGCGACCTCAACGCCAACGAGCGGGAGGAATTCGCCCGCACAGCGCCCCTTTCCCACGATGTTCTCTTTCTGATGCTCGGCGGGAGCTTTGCCGAAGCAGTCGACGCCTTCGGCGGAATCGTCGAAACGGCCATGATCATCGGCCCGGGTCTTCCCGAGCTCTCCACCCTCAACCGCATCCGCATGGACGCCTACCCGAACCGGGAGGAAGGTTTCCACGAAGTCTGCCGCATTCCGGGTATGCGCCGCGTCAACCAAGCGATCGGACGACTCGTCCGCAGCCTCGAGCACCGCGCCACGGTCCTCCTCCACGACCGCCGTTTTCTCGAGCCGGAATACCACGACCTCCTTCGAAAAGATCTCGGCGAAATTGCAACCATCCGCAACGAGGGCGATTGGCAGGACTGGATCGGCGGAGCGGGTTAGTGTACCACAGGCTGCCAGCCTGTGAGATGTTGAGCCGGCCTCCCTGATGCGGAGAAGGATGGAATCAGCATCAAGGCAAGGGAGACGGGTTGATCTCTTTGCTGTTTTGGAAACTGGAGGCGGATCGGCTCCTTGCTTGCATCACTCGGAGAGGGGAGAAGAATCGGACACTTTTGTTTCCCCACGAAGGGTCAGCCTTTGCTGACTACTGGGCAGTCGAATGCGGACGGACTCGGACGAGCACAGGCTGGCAGCCTGTGGTACATTTTAAGCCCCCCCCCCACTCGTCCTGAGCGTGTCGAAGGGCTACCGACTCACCCGCCTTCGCCCTACGGGACTACGGCGTGGCATGCCGAACCACTGACTCACCCGCCTTCGCCCTACGGGACTACGGCGTGGCATGCCGACCCACCGACCCACCGCCCCACCGGTATCCGCCTCATCGAAAACCGCTTTTCCTTTGCACTTGCCCCAAAATTCTTCAGTTTTAGCCGCTATGGAACCCAAAAACCCAGGACTCGGAACCCGCGCTCTTCATGCAGGCCAAACGCCTGATCCCATCACCCGTGCCCGCGCGGTACCTCTTCATCAAACGACCAGCTTTGTTTTCAACGATACCGAACAGGCCGCTAACCTCTTCGGATTGAAGGAGCTCGGTAACATTTACACCCGCCTGAACAACCCGACCAACGACGTTCTCGAGCAACGTCTGGCGGCTCTCGAGGGCGGAACCGGCGCCTTGGCTCACTCCAGTGGACAGGCTGCGATCACCGACACCGTCCTCAACATTTTGGGAGCCGGAGACCACATGATCGCCGTAGCTCAGCTCTACGGCGGCACCTACAATCTTTTCCACTACACCCTGCCGAAGCTCGGAATCGAGGTCTCGTTTGTCGACGTCGACGATCCCGACGGCTTCCGCAAGGCTCTGAAGCCGAACACGAAGCTCTTCTACGGAGAAGGACTCGGCAATCCGCGCCTTAACATTTTCCCATTCGAAGAAGTGGCCGCCATCGCCAAGGAAGCGGGCGTACCCCTCGTCATCGACAACACGGCCTTGAGCCCCATGCTCAACCGTCCGATCGAATGGGGCACGAACATCGTCGTCCACAGCACCACGAAGTTCATCGGTGGCCATGGCACCTCGATCGGAGGCATCGTCGTCGACGGAGGAAACTTTGACTGGGGTTCCGGCAAGTTCCCCGGCTTCACGGAGCCAGACCCGAGCTACCACGGTCTCGTCCACTGGGATGCCTTCAAGGCTTTTGAACCGCTGGGCGGAGCCAACGTCGCCTTCATCCTGAAGATGCGGCTACAACTGCTCCGCGACATCGGCGCCTGCCCCAGCCCCTTCAACTCCTGGATGAAGCTGCAGGGTCTGGAAACTCTCCACATCCGCATGGAGCGTCATTGCCAGAATGCCATGAAGGTGGCCGAATTCCTCGAAGGCCACGACGAAGTGAACTGGGTCAACTACCCCGGCCTGAAATCCAGCCGCTACCACGATCTCGCCAACAAGTATCTCGAACCCGGGATGTATGGCGCACTCATCGGCTTCGGCGTCAAGGGCGGTATTGAAGGCGGCAAGAAATTCATCGAGAAGCTCAAGCTTTTCAGCCATCTGGCCAACATCGGCGATGCGAAATCTCTGGCGATCCATCCGGCGACGACGACTCACAGTCAGCTCACCGCCGAGGAGCAAGAGGCCTCCGGCGTTAGCAACGACTACGTCCGCCTCTCGGTCGGACTCGAGAACATCGAGGACATCCTAGCCGACATCACCCAAGCTCTGGAAAGCTAATCGCAACGGAGAGGAGCCTTCTTTCTCTTATGCCTATCGTTGAACCTCGTTTTGGCCGGTCGAGCCACTCCCCGTGTGCGGGGTTTGGCTCACTGGCCCTGTGGATCGGCATTTGGGCGATCGTGATCAGCCTGATCTGCCTCTACCTCGGGATCGACGCCCGCAATGTCGCTCAGGATTCCCAGCGACGCATGGCGCGGAATGTCGAACTCCTCGACGAGAGCCGCACCAAGATCGAATCGCTGGAGACGGAGATCCGGGAGTTTCTCCGGCTTACAGAGCAACGGCTGAATGACATGTCGTTCACGGTTGAACAGAACCAGACCCGGATAAAGACCAACGCGATTCAACTCGGATCGACCCGCAAGGTGGCCTCCGAGTTGATTGAAGGGCTGACTTCGCAGAAAGAGGCCATCACCGAATTGGCGACCCGTATCCCGGCAATTCCTGAAGGCGTGCAAACCGAGCGGACCCGGCCCCCACGGCCGACGCCCTCTCCGACAGCCCGCACCCAGCCAGAGGGCGCGAACACCGGTTCGAGCACACAACAACAGACAGCCGCCCCGAAACCGGCTCCGAAGCCTCGGGCCACCTACACGGTGAAGTCTGGCGATACGCTGGTGGACATTGCCCGCCGCAAGAATTTGAGCGTCCCCGACCTCTTGGATGCCAATCCCGATATCGATCCAAACGTGATCCGCGTCGGACAGAAATTGAATCTACCCGAATAAATTCGGCCGTACCATGCACGCAAACTGTGAACAATACGACCCTGCCAAGATTGAACCATTCTGGCAGGACTTCTGGGAAAACAACGGCACGTTCCGCACCTCCGATCCGGACGAGCGCCCCCGCTTTTACGGGCTCGACATGTTTCCGTACCCATCCGGTGCCGGACTCCACATCGGCCACCCAGAAGGATACACCGCGACCGACATTATCTGCCGCTACAAGAAGGCCAAAGGTTTCAACGTCCTTCATCCCATGGGTTGGGATGCCTTCGGACTTCCGGCCGAGCAGTACGCGATCAAGACCGGCACCCACCCGGCTCAGACGACGGCCGCCAATGTCGAGAATTTCCGTAAGCAGATCAAACAGATCGGCTTCGCGATCGACTGGACCCGTGAGATCAACACGACGGACCCCAACTATTACCGTTGGACGCAGTGGATCTTCCTCCAGCTCTTCCGTCTCGGCCTCGTGTACGTCGACGAGCGCCCCGTCTGGTGGTGTCCGGAGCTCCGTTCCGTGCTCGCCAATGAAGAAGTGGTTCAAGGTCGCTCCGAGGTGGGCAATCATCCGGTCGAACGACGCAACCTCCGCCAAGTCGTGCTCCGCATCACCGCCTATGCCGACCGCCTTCTCGATGGCCTGAAAGACCTCGACTGGCCCGAATCGACCAAGCGCCAGCAACAGGCCTGGATCGGTCGCAGCGAAGGCGCCGAAGTCACCTTTACTGTCGACAACAAAGCGCGCCCTACGGTCACCGTTTTCACCACTCGGCCCGACACTCTTTTCGGCGCGACCTACCTCGTCCTCGCTCCTGAGCATCCGCTCGTCGATTCCATCACTGACCCTTCGCGCCAAGCCGATGTCGATGCCTACCGCGAAAAGGCCCGGGCCAAGAGTGATCTCGACCGGACCGATTTGGCGAAGGAGAAGACTGGGATTTTCACCGGAGCCCACGCCATCAACCCGGTCAACCAGGCGCGAATCCCCATTTGGATCGCGGACTACGTTCTCGCCAGCTACGGCACCGGTGCGATCATGGCCGTGCCCGCTCACGACGAGCGCGACTACGAGTTTGCCAAGGAATTTCAGCTCCCGATCCAGCGGGTTATCGAACCCGGGAAGTCCAAAGGGAACGGGCACACCCCGGAACTCCCCTTCGCCGGAGAAGGAAAGCTCGTCCATTCTGGAGATTTCAGCGGCCTCACCACGGAGGAAGGGCGCAAGAAAATCACCGCCAACCTGGAAAGTCACGACGCCGGCAAGACTTCGGTCAACTACCGCCTGCGCGACTGGATTTTCTCCCGTCAGCGCTATTGGGGCGAACCCATGCCGATGCTCTGGGTCGATGAAGAAGCTTGGAAGAAAGCTTCGGCGAACCGTGAAACCATCGTTGGCCGGGCCCTCCCCGAAGAGGCCGTGACCAGCAATCTGGACGGGGACGTGCGCTACGCTCTGCCCATTCCTCCGGAGCAGCTTCCCCTCACTCTGCCCGAGGTTGAAACCTTCCAACCCGCCGGCACTGGCGAGAGTCCGTTGGCGACGATCCCCGAGTGGTTGAACGTCTGGTTCAACGTCGAGACCGGGGAAACGATCTCCCAGGACGAATCCAAACCCGAAGGCGATGCATGGGTTCCCGCGCGACGCGAGACCAACACCATGCCGCAATGGGCCGGCTCCTGCTGGTATCACCTGCGCTACATGGATCCGGACAACGCCGACGCCCTTGTCGATCCGGAGAAGGAAAAGTATTGGCAGAGCCCCGATCTCTACATCGGCGGGGCTGAGCACGCCGTTCTTCACCTTCTTTACGCCCGCTTCTGGCACAAGGTGCTCCACGACGTCGGCGCCGTCTCCTCCGATGAGCCCTATCGCAAGCTCTTTCACCAAGGCATCATCCTCGGCACTGACGGCGAAAAGATGTCCAAGAGCCGTGGCAATGTCATCAATCCGGAAGTCGTCATCGACGAATACGGAGCCGACTCCCTGCGCCTTTTCGAAATGTTCCTCGGACCACTCGAAGACATGAAGCCTTGGAATCCCTCCGGAATCGAAGGCGTTCACCGTTTCCTGAAAAAGGTCTGGCGCGCACTCATCGGCCAAGACGGCCAAGCCTCCGACAAGATTGTCGACGAAGGCGAAGAAACCCCGGAAACGCTCAAGGCTCTCCACGAGACGATCCACAAGGTCACCGGGGACATTGAAGGATTGCGACTCAACACCGCGATCTCGCAGATGATGATTTTCGTCAATCACCTGACCAAAGCGCAGACCATCCAACGTGAGACCGGCAAAGCCTTCGTGCAATTGCTGGCTCCTTTCGCGCCTCACATGGCCGAGGAAGTCTGGGCACGGCTCGGCGGCGAACCCGGTATCGCCAACGCACCTTGGCCCGAAGCCGACCTCTCTCTCTTGAAGAGCGACTCGGTGAAATACGTGGTCCAAGTGAACGGCAAAGTCCGCGGCGAACTCAACACCGCCAAAGATACTGGCAAAGATGAGGTTCTGGCCGAGGCTAAGCAGATCGACAAAGTCGCCTCCTTCCTCGAAGGCAAAACCATCCGCAAGGAAATCTTCGTCCCCGGCAAAATCGTCAATTTCGTCGCGAATTAGCGGCGGATCGGCGGCGAGTCGGCGGCGGATCGGCGGCGGATCGGCGGCGGATCGGCGGCGGATCGGCGGTCAGAGGGATCCCTGCCCTGCGCGCATCCTTGCTGTCTCTTCCTGCGTTTACATGTGCAGAGAATAGGCCAAGGGCGGAGCGCAGAATTGATTCCGCCCCGACAGAGCGGAAGAAAGAAAGGAGCAATTCAGATTCTGTGGCGAAACGCCCGAGAGGCATACGGGGCAGAATCAATTCCGCGCTCCATTCGTACTCTTCTCGAGACGGCATAAACCCGAAGACTGGTGTCTCAATTGAAGCCCCCAAAAGCGGTGAAGGAAGTTGGGACTACTTTTTTTCCTGACTCCTCTGTCGGGAAAACTCCCGAAATGGAAAGAGAAAGATATTTGGGGGCGCGAACGAACCCGCCTAGCCTCTAGAATCGGAAACCGACCGAGGTGGACAACCGTGCGTCGCGTTGTTCGAGTTCGTCCCCGAGGGAATCGTCGTAGTGGACCTCGTAGGAGAGTTTGAAGCTCAAACGGTCCGCAAACAGGGTTTCCAGGTCCAGATTCATCACAGCCGAGAGGTCATCGGTGTCCGTCCTCTCCAGGGTGGTGTTGAAATTCTGGGTAAAGATGAAGCCGTCACTCACTTCCCAGGAAAGGTTCTGATTCAGGTTCCCCATCAGCTTGAGGCGATCTTCGATCGGACGATCGACCGAATACTCCCCCACCACACCGGGAACGATGTTGAACGAGAGCGACTGGTTATCGAGTATCCGCAAACCATACCCTACGCTCTGGCGGTAACCGCGCGAGTAAGGGCCAAAATTACTGTCATCGACTGTCGAACGGGACTCCAGAAACCCGTAATCACTGAGACTGGTCTGATAATTTACGCCCAAACGGTGATCGGAAGACGAAGATGACGGAGTCAGCGAGGATGAGGGAAAGGCACTGTGTTGGATTGAAACCAAAGAGCTATCGGAATCGCTTCCATTCTGGAAAAGGCGAACGCTCTCCCCCGAAGGCGAGTAGGTCCAAGCCGAGCCCGAAGACTCCTGCGGGGTCTCGACGGATTCCGATCCGGAGGAAAGTAGAATGTCGGACTCCGCAGACACTGCGAAGCTCGCGCCACATAGCATTGCTACGCTCGACAAAATCCTAAATTTCCAGCCCTTCACCACCAAAGAAAAAAGACCCGTTCAAAAAAAAATACAAGAAGGAATGCTTTTTTCCTCCCCTACTTTTTCGACTTCTTTACCGATTTCGACGCCTTGGACGGGTTTTACGAGGATTTACTCCCTGCAGGGGATCGTAACGATACCCAAACCCTTCCAGCTTTGCCTTTGGCACCTCGCGACCGATGTAGGACTCGATCGCCATCAAAGCACTCGTTTCATCGGGAGCCTGAAGAGTTACAGCAGTGCCTTCGCGCTTAGCCCGGCCCGTTCGACCGATCCGATGCACGTAGTCTTCCGCGTGCTGAGGAACGTCGTAATTCACGACGTGGGTCACATTTGCGATGTCCAGACCCCGCGAAGCGATGTCTGTCGCAACAAGAATCGGAATCTCGCCACTTTTAAAATTAGCCAGCGCACTCGTTCGCTCCGATTGATTCAAATCCGAGTGAATGACTCCGACATTGAACCCGCGTTCGTTCAGCCAGCGGGCCACCCGATCGGATCCACGCCGCATCCGGCAGAAAATCAAGGTGTTCTTGGCATCAAATTGATTGAGCAGAGCGACCAGGAGGTCGAACTTCTGCATCGCATTCACCGGATAGACCTCGTGCTTGACCGTGGAGGCCGTCGAAAGACTTTGGCCAATCGTAATATTGACCGGATCCTTGAGCGCCCACTTCGCCAGACGCTGAATCGTATCCGGAACGGTCGCCGAAAAAAGGAGGGTCTGGCGATCCTTGCGCTTGCACTTACTGATGATCTTGCGGACGTCCTCGATGAACCCCATGTCGAGCATCCGGTCCACCTCGTCGAGAATCAGAATCTCCACGTCGTCGAGATTGGCCGTGCCCTGCTGCACATGGTCCAAAAGGCGACCCGGTGTCGCAACGATCACATCGACCCCATTCGCCAAGTCACTCTTCTGCTTTCCATAGCCGACACCGCCGTGCAAGAGAGTTACCTTTAGGTCAAGGTATTTCCCATAGAGATGAAAATTCTCCTCCACTTGGGCCGCCAATTCACGAGTCGGCCCAATGGCTAGACAACGGCATTTCCCGTGGCCGCCGAGCCGCTCAATCGTCGGCAGCGCAAAGGCTGCGGTTTTGCCGGTCCCGGTCTGGGCAGAACCGATGACGTCCTTGCCCTCGAGAATGACGGGGATCGCTTGTTCCTGAATGGGGGTCGGCGACTCGTAGCCGACATCTTCAATGGCCCGAATAATTTCGGGGCGGAATGGGAGGTCTGTAAACTTCATATCTTCAAAGCGAAGAAGAAGTCAAAAATCGCCGGCAGATGCCGGGGTCCTCTCCGCATTCATCAAAACCCTCAACCAAAAGGGCCTTCGGGCCTCTTGGCGAGCCTGTTTTTTCGAGGCCCAGGTTATACCGAATTTAGTAAGTTTTGACCGTTATGGTGCAGCGCAGAATCGAAGCAGCGCAAGGCGCAGGGATCGGATTCGTATCGAGATACGCTCCGATCCCTGCAACGCCGCGACCTTCGATTCTGGGCGCATCCCCCTGGGACGGGCGGGAAATGAGCCTGAGCAGCGTTAGCCCAAATGGCACGGGTCGCAGACCCGCCTTCAATTGGGCCGCCTTGCTCAGGCTCATTTCTCATCCCGCCATAACTATCAAAACTTCCTAAATTCGGTATTAGATGCGAGAGGAACCGCTCAGCTCCGACTTTGCCCGGATCAAATCGCCAAGCGCATGAACAAGAGGGAGCCGCATCTCCGGATCGATCCCCTCCGCCATCTCCACAAACGCAAAATTGAGAGAATCGATCTCGGTCTGCCGTCCCGCCCGGAGATCCTGCAGGGTGGAAATCAGCTGCGGGGAATTCTGACTGATCCGCTCCACCGACTCGAGAATTTCCTCTTCGCTCAGTTCGAGGCCCTTCGCACCGACCAGCTGGAGACACTCCCTAATCAGCGAACGGACGAGGGGAAGAAGCGACCGACCACGAGCAAAGATGCCGTTATCCACGTCCAACAACGGGCAGATCGAATTGAAAATCACATTCACGATCGCCTTCTTGAAGACAGGACCCTCCAGAGCATCGCAATAGGAGAACGGAAACCGATCCGTCTGCAAAGTTTTGACCGCCTCGCGGATTTCTCGCGCATCTCCACAGAGGGTGCCCACCAGAGAATCCGCAATCGACCGAAACTGATAGGACAACCCGGCTCGATCTTCACTGGATTGACTCGTCAAATAAAGAACCGCCCGGCCAAGATTCGGAAATCCTTGATCTTGGAAGGCTCGCTCCACGTTCAATCCGTTCTGAGCGAGGACAATCGGCCCCGCTCGATATACCCGTCGCAAACCCTCCGCCACTCTCTCATTCGCATAAGTTTTGCAGGTGACGACAATAACCCCATTCACCCCTCGCAAATCCTCAAAGGCGACCGTCGGCACCTTCGCTCGTATCGACTCATCTCCCATCGTCACTTCCACCCAAGTCGATTGACTGGAATCCGCGACTCCCGATCGCATTCTTACCAAGACGACTTCTCTCCCACTCATCGTCAAGAAGGCTGCCAATGGCGCCCCCACTGCGCCTCCTCCCAATATGTAAACCCGCTCCATCGACATTTCTCAGCGTCTCTCAAGGAGCTTCCTCAAGGCCCCAAACGCGGCAAACTTCATCAATCACAACCGCTCCCCGGCGATAGCCCTCCGTTCCTTTCCGAAACACAAATGACAAGAGCACCGACTCGGAAAAACAGGGCACGATTGCGATGGATTTTCGGTCGTGGTAAAGCTCGAGCGCCTTCCGGGAGATCACACTGACACCCATTCCACCGGCGACATAACTCAGAGTAGTTAAATCATTGGGACAATTGCGAATCTGGGATTTCAGCCGAAGGCCGTGACCTGCGGCCCAGTTTTTCGCAGCAGTAAAACACGAACACCCCTCACTCATGAATATCCAAGGATGCTCTTCCAATGCCTGCGGCAAAACTTCCGCCCAATCGATCTCCCACTTCGCTGGGGCGACAAGAATCAACTCCTGCCTTGTCAGCGGAATCGCCTCCAAATTTGCATTTTCAATTGGGCCCTCGAAAAAACAAAAATCGACCTGCTCCCCGAGCAATTTCCGCAAATTCTCAACCGAGTTCCCAAAACTGGTTTCGAGATTCAAATTGGGATACTGAGCCACCAACGCCTTCAACAGTGCATCAAACCGAATCACCTCTGGAGGGTTATTGATGGCTAAACGAATCGTCCCGCTCACCGCGTCATCTGAGGTCCGAACCCGATCTCTCAATTGATCCACACGACTCAGGATCCCCTCAGCCTCCTGCCAAAGCGCGTGACCCGCTTCGGTAAGGAACATTCCCCGGGCGCTCCGCACAAACAGCTGTACCTCTAAAAACTCTTCAAGCGCTTTGATCCGGGCACTGACCGACGGAGCACTGAGATGAAGCTTCTCGGCGGCCCGTGTCAGGTTTTCCTCTCCGGCGACAGAGCAAAAGATTCGCAACTGCTGAATGTCTACACACATCGATTCTTAAACAGCCGACAGTTTACACCCTTTCCGGAAAAAGAACATGATTCGTTTCCAAAGTCCCCTTCGGCCAACCTGAACACTCGACATCTGGAGAGGCACAAAATCGAGAGTCATTCGCAAATAGTCAGCGTTTCACTTGGGCTCCAGTCCCAATCGCACATCGGCCCAACCCTTACCGGAGCAGGCTTCCGATTTCCCTCGTTTCAAGCTGGTATTTATTCTTCTAATCACTACCGATTTATTTGCTAATGACCACCTTCCGCCTCAAACCTATCACTTTCATCGGTATCCTTGGCGCATTGCTTTGCACAGCTTCCGTAGCGGTTTGGGCTGGGGTTGAATCCTCCCTCAAAAAGACGGAACATGAAGTGGCCGACGAATACAAAAAGATCGAGGACAAGGTAAATTCCAAGGCTAGGGATTTTTCTTCCCGGCACGAGATGTTCAAGAGCGTCGAGGAGGAAGCAACGGCCAAACAACTCAAAGCAGCCAAGGGAAATCCAGCCCTCCAGCAGCAGATCGCCGACCAAGCCCACATCGATCTTCTAACCCGCAAAAGATTCCCATCGGCGATGGATTGCTCCGTCTGCCATCCCTATCACTTCGAAGGCTGGTCCGCCTCCGCTCACTCCTACGCCCAGATCAGCCCGATCTTCAACGCAATGCAGGGCACGTTCATCGACCGGAGCAACGGAACCAACGGCGACTTCTGCATCCGCTGCCACACTCCGGTTGGCATGGCTCTTGAGGAACCTCTCTTCACGGCGAACGAAAACCGGTCCTCCGTCTCCCGCGAGGGGGTCACCTGCATCGTTTGCCACCGCGTAAACGGAGAATTTGGCCGCGTATCGGGACGATTCCCAATCGAGGAGGGGCCGATCTACGACAAGATGTACGGTCCCTTGGCCAACAAGGTCATTCAGGAAGTCATCAAACGATATGACGTCTCACCCGCTCCGGGAGTCAACGAGGGAGCGGAGAAGATCCACGCCGGCACCGAACGAATTGGCGTCTTCCAGAAGCCCGTCTTCTGCGGAATGTGTCACGACGTAAACAGCCAGAACGGATTCCGACTCGAAACCGCCTACACGCAATTCCTTAACTCCCCCGCGCATGAAAAAGGCCAGAGCTGCCAGGATTGCCACATGTCCAAGATCCCCGGACAGCCGCTAAGTGGGTTCCACAAGGGACCCGTCGCCGAGATCGGAGGCCAACCTACCCGCGAACAAAGGTTGACGGACCATTCCTTCCATGGCCCCGACTACTCGATTGTGCATGCTGGCGTCTTCCCCCACTCGGTCGAAACAACCGAGCTGGCCGCGTTCCAGGACTGGTTTGATTTCGACTACACGGCCGGTTGGGGATCTGAAACGTTTGAAGCCGATGAAACGGGAAAGTCCGATTTCCCTGAGGCCTGGCAAAGCAGATCCAAGCGGATCAAAGCCCGCCAATTGATCGATTCCCAAATCAAGCGATTGAAAAAATTTGATGCCGGACGCCGGCAACTCCTGCGCCGCGGATACCAGTTCCGGGAGTTCGAACTTTTGCAAAATGACGACAAGGGCATTGCCTTCGAAGTCACGATCCAAAACGGAACGGATGGCCATGCCATTCCCACGGGTTTCGATGCCGAGCGGGTGGTCTTCGTCCAAGTCACCGTCACGGATCAGGAAGGCAATATCGTCTTCCAATCCGGTGACCGCGATCCCAATGGAGACCTGCGCGACGGCCTATCTCGCTATGTTCACAATGGAGAAGTGCCGTTTGACTCATACTTGATGAGCCTTCAATCCGACTTCCTGGCTCTCAATCTCCGCGGTGGACAGCGACCCGAGATCCTCACCATCGACTATTCCGCCACAGCCCTTCCCTTCGTTCGCCCCAACACGATGTCGAGCCTGCTCCTCGGTCATCCACCCGACACCCGAAAGATCGTCAACAGTCTTCCTCCCAACGGCAGCCTCACAGGCCGCTATGTCGTCACGAAAGATCAGCTCACCGGAAAGGGGCCCTATCTGGTCAACCTTCGATTCATTTCCCAAATGATGCCGGTCCACTTGGTGTGGGAAATCAGCGGAGTCGGATTTGACTACGGCCTCTCCGCAAAGGAAGTCGGGGACCGCCTGGTAAAGGGAGCCCTCACCCTCTGGGAACACAACATACTGCTGGATTCTCCCAGCGCCTCCATCGACCTTCGGCCGACCGAGGATGATATCCTTTCTTCAAAAACCACCGACGAGACCGACAACCACTGGTATCGCTACATCAATTCTCTCCTGAAAAAGAACTGATGCTCCTCCGCCGAATCCATCGCCTCTCGTTCCCTCTCTTCCTCGCCGGATCCGTGTCGGCTGCTGCACTCTGGGATGCCACGAATTCCAAGAGTGCGGAGCAGACGAGGCCCGATAAAGAAGTGCACTCGACCGAAAGCACCGCATCCGAGGATACCAAACCAGTCGCAAAGACCCGCTCGCAGCCGGAAGATTCTTCCTCAAAAGCCGCGCCCACTCCCAGAATGGTCAAGGGCACGGTCATCCTGACCAGCACCGGAGAAGAGGCCGAGTACGACATCCCTTCCTTCGACCAACCAGAAGTTTCCAGCGACGCTGTCATCCAGGAAGAAGACATTCTCGATGCGCCCCGCCCGGCCGTTCAGAATCCCGCTCCCACCGATTCCCAGCGGAGCATCGTCACCCGGATCCGCAAGAGTGCTTTGCTCGACGTCGCCTACCCGCTGGCTGACTTACCCGAACGGCCCAATCTCCTCCTCAGCTGGGGAGACCCCTTCTTCGGCCCCGGACCGATTAGCAAGGGATTCGAGATCCCCACCGGAGCCATCTGGAATCCGCAATTCTTTATATTCGGCACCTACTCCACCGCTCTTCAAACCTTCGACGACGGAGCGGTCCAAACCACCGAGTGGGTCAACGCGCTTGATCTCTACGGGAACCTCAACCTCACTCCAACCGAAAGGATCCTCATCGGCTTCACCCCCTTGGATCGAAATGGTAGCTTCACCGGATACCAGTGGGAGCCCGACGATAAGGGCCTCGACGCGCTGAACGGCAACATCGAAACTCTTTTCTTCGAGGGCCGATTGACCAGTCTTTTCCCCGGCCTGCTCGACTCCAGCGTCGATTGGAACGTCGATTTCTCCGTAGGGCGCCAGCCGCTTTTCTATCAGGACGGCATCCTTATCGACGACAACATCGACAGCATCGGCATTACCCGGACCAACCTCTTCTGGCTCGGCAGCTCGGCAACGACCGTCACCGGTCTCTTCGGGTGGGATAATATCGACCGCGGAACCGGAGTAAATGAGGAGGATTCCGGTGCATCCCTCTTCGGACTGCTAACGCAGTGGAACTACAATGATCTCCAGGTGGAGTTCGATGTGACCTTTGTGGACGGAGGGCACACCATCGGCGGCGACGGAACGAATATTTCCCTCGGGGGCAATACCCGCTTCGGAGGTTGGCTCAATATCACAGGCAGCATCAACCAATCGATCGCCTCCGGTGAAGAAACCGCCGGGAGCGGGACAGGAACTTTGCTCTTCGCCCAGTTTTCAACCCAGCCGTCCCACACCGTCGACAACCTCTACGTAAACACCTTCCTCGGAATTGACGAATTCACCTCAGCCGCCCGCGGGGCGAACGATGGCGGACCTCTCGGTCAGGCTGGCATCCTCTTCGCCGCCACGGGCCTGGGCACCTTCGGGCCAGCCCTGAATTCGAGTGGTCAAAATACCGTAGGCGGAGCCATCGGCTACCAACACTTCCTCGGAGATGTCGATCAGCAACTCATCGGCGAGATCGGAGGGGTGACGAGCTTAAAAGGTTCCTCCAATACCGCCGTTGCCACTGGTGCCGAGTACGAGCTCGGATTCTGGCAGCATTTTGTGCTCACACTCGGAGCCTCCGTTACCTTCCAAGAGGAACTGGATACCGGCTATGGACTCCGTTCCGTCATCACGTACTCGTACTGACCTGCCATGCTTCCCTCCCTCATTCGAAAGCGAACGGTTTTCTTCACACTCCTGAGCCTCCCAGGCCTTTTTGTTCTGGCGAGTATTTACGCCCCGAGCTTCAACTCATGGCAGTTTCGGGACATCCAGAATTTCCTGGGGAACATTGCAATGTTCCTCCTTATCTTCGTTTTGAGTCTGACCCCTTTGATCCAGCTCTTCCCTCGATGGAGGTTGGCTCAAGCCCTCAATACCCACCGAAGGTCTATCGGGATCAGCTGCTACATTTACGCTTCGCTTCACTTGCTGTGCTACATCATCTCGCTGCCGAGCTCAGCGAGTATCCTCCAGGATTTCCAGGAATTTCTTTACCTGCAGCTAGGACTCGCCGCTTTCATTCTTCTGACCCCCCTCTTCCTCACCAGCAACAGCTACTCCGTAAGGGTATTTGGATACAAACCCTGGAAAATCCTCCACCGGCTCGCCTACATCGCCGCGATCGCCGTTTTCCTACATCGCTCTTTGGGCGAGGAGATTCAGCTTTTCCAAACTCTCCTCATCTTCTTCCCCCTCTTCCTTCTCGAGAGTCTCCGTATTCTCAAGAACCTTTTCGGCCTCTTCAAGAAGAAGGGAAGCGCGCCGCCTCCCGTCATCCGCAAGCCCCGCCCCAAACCGGCCTGGGAGGGCTATCGGGACTTCAGGGTCGCCCGCAAAGAGCCCAACCCCGGCGAGATCTGCTCTTTCTATCTTGAGCCAGTCGATGGTCAACCGCTCCCTCCCTTTCTCCCCGGACAATACCTTACCTTCAAATTCGAAGTTCCCGGACAGGCAAAACCGGTTCTTCGTTGCTACAGTCTTTCGGATGCACCGGCCCAAGACCATTATCGAATCTCGGTTAAACTTCAGCGCGCGCCACGAGACGTCCCCACTGCCGCGCCCGGAATTTCCTCAACCCACCTCCATGCCACCGTCCAAGAAGGAGACATCCTTCAGGTAAAAGCGCCTGCAGGAAAATTCACTCTCGAAGAGAATGTTCGTAAGATCGCTCTCGTCAGTTCCGGCGTCGGCATCACTCCCATGCTTTCGATGCTCTACCACCGCATCAACCAGGGACTGCGTGATGGCGACGAGATTTGGTTCTTCCACGGGGCCCGCACTCGAGGTGGACACTTCACCGCGGAAGAACTGGAAAAGATCGCCGACAAGAATCCTCAACTCCAGATCCGAGTCTGCTACAGCCGACCAACCGAAGGAGAAAAGCAGATCAAACAGGATTTCCAGATCGGCCGGCTTGGAGCTGGATTCATCCGCACACATCTTCCCAGCAAAGACTACGATTTCTACATTTGCGGCCCCAATGCCATGATGGCCGAGGTTGTGCGTGGCTTGGAGGATTGGGAGATCGCACCAGAGAGGATTCACTTCGAGGCCTTTGGTCCCTCCTCGGTCAAGCGCACACGCCCCCTCCCCAAGTCCGCCAGCGAAGAACCGACCTGCACGGTCACCTTTGCCCAATCCCAAAAAGAGCTGGAATGGACAGGAGAACAGGAAAACCTTCTCGAGCTTGGAGAAGCCGCCGGACTCACTCTCCCCTTCGGCTGCCGCTCGGGAGTGTGTGGAGCGTGCAAACAGGAAATTGCTAGCGGCGAGGTCGAATACGACTCTGCCCCCGCGGCCGACCCCGGCGAACACGCCTGCCTCCTCTGCCAAGCCAAGCCCAAAGGCGACCTAATCCTCAAAGCCTAAAGAAAGTATAAATCCATTCGTTCGCGATCGTCAGCGCCCCGCTGGCAGCCGCGCCCCACCTAAACTCGGAAGGGAAAATGGACGGACCATCAGCCTGACGCAATTGGTTGAAAATCACGAAAGGACTCGATCGAAATTGCAACATGCCCAGTCTCGTGCGAATTATCTTCAAGCAGACTCCATGGCTATCGTTCGCAAAACCGTCCTCTCCCACGTCTACTCTTCATGAATCCAGGGCAACTCCTTCTCGTCGGCATTCCCGGTCCAGAACTCGATCCGGAAACCGCGAACCTCTACCGCAAGATTCAGCCCGGCGGGTTTATTCTTTTCAACCGCAACCTCGAGTCTCCCCATCAGGTCCGCAAGCTCATCGACAACCTGCGCGACCTCAGCGAGATTGAGCCCATTATCACGACAGACCAAGAGGGCGGCCGTGTTTCCCGTCTGCGCACTGTCGGTCACGAACCTCCCAATCCCCAGCAGCTCCGTCAAAAGGGAGACCCTGAACTCATCCGTGCCCACGGACGCCTCACGGGGCAATTGATGAGGCTCTTCGGTTTCAACCTAAACCTCTGCCCAGTCCTCGATATCTCCTTCGATGACGAGGCCGACAACTCCCTCCGTGGACGCTGCTACGGGAAAAGCCCGGAGGAGGTCATCCGCAACGCCCGTCTCTTCAATACCGCCATGCGTGAGGAAGGCATAGCCAGCTGCGCCAAGCACTTCCCGGGATGCGCCGCGGCCACGGTCGACCCCCATCACGAGCTGCCAGTGATTCGCCGTTCCATTGAGGAGATGGAGGACTGCGAGCTACGGCCCTTCCGGGCGATGATGGAAGAAATCGATTCGATGATGATTGGGCACTCTTGGTATCCGTGCTACGACCCCGAGCCTCTCGCCTCCTCTCTCTCGAAATCGGTGATCCGGGATCTGCTCCAAGAAAACTTGGGCTTCAAGGGGCTCATTATGACTGACGATCTCGACATGGGCGCACTCCTCAAAAGCCACACGCTCAACGAGAGTCTCGACGACGCCCTCGGCGCCGGGAACGACCTTCTCATGATATGCCACCGCGTCGAACAACAACGTGAGGCGGGCCGTCACCTTGAGAAGGCCGACCGCAACCAAATCGACCGGGCGCTGGAAAATATCGCCAACTTCAAAAAGGGTCTCCAACCCCCGACCGAGTTCTCCGAGGATGCCCATGCAGCCCTCGACCAGCAGGTCTGGAATCTCCGGGTCGACACCCTCGGCCTCGAACAGGCCAAGCAACGGGGCAACGAAAGCTACAAATGCTCCCCCGTTGAAAAATTCTAGCAGGATGCAGGATCACCCACCTCACCGGGATCATCAACGCCTCGGTCAGAATCCGACCGACAGTCGATAGAAAGCTTTCTCTCCGGGGTCAATTGATTCGGCATCTGTGATCGTAATTGTCGTCCCATTACCGCTCGACATCGCGACTACATTCGCAGACCCCGAGGCGCCGCCCGATTCACTCCAGCTACCAATCACACTCCAAGAGTCCGCCGCCAACGTCAGGCTCTTTTCCAGCGAATAGGTGGCCCCACTGGGAGCTGTATCCGGAATCTCAATAACAAACTCCGCATTTCCTCCAGCCGTGAGCGAGGGCGCCGCGATCGGACGGGCCGAATATGCGGTCGGGTCGAGATCAAAGCCATACTCCACTCCGTTCCCCACTTGGTCTCCATCATAATCCGCCCCTTCCGCAATCTCTTCACTAACCGTCGGGGTCGTCCCCGTATTTTCAAAGGCCCAGAGGTAATAAGGTTCCGCGTCGATAATGGTCGCCGTAGCCAGCGGATCACCTATCACCACACTTTGCCAGGAAAGCTGCATAATCGAGGACCAGGCGGCTTCAACATAGGTCAATCCCTCTTCGTAAAAGGCATTGAGGAATACTTCGCTGCGAGAGATGCCAATGTTAAACGGTTCCCACACCGGTCCGGTGGCAAAGGTTCCGCCAGCCGCGATCCATTCGGTTACTTGGGCTTGATTTACGGCCAGCGTCACGCCCGCCAGACCAGCCGCCCCGTAGCTTTCGTAAGCCGCAAAACTCGCCCCCGGAATCAACTGACCCTCGTAGCTGCTCAGGTATTTTCTCTCTCCTCCACCATTGTGATTTACGCCGTAAGAATTCAGATGAGCGACCGGTCCAGTGACGACGACCTCCGTCCCCGAAAACGAAATGGTGTCGATTGCACCACGAAAGAACTTATTCGAATGGTCGAACTGCAACTGATCCCAATCGGCAGCAAAGAGGCTTTCGACATTGCCATAGTCGTCCACAAGATCGTCGATCACGGGGTCATATATATACTGGAGCCGCACGTCCTTTCCCTCACTGTCGACTGTCCTTGAATCCGCATCGAGAAGGATCGCATCAGTCTGCTTGCGGATGACAACCGATGCAGCTCGATCAATCATCGCTTTTACGTCGGAAACGGTTTCCGCGTCAAGTCGGGCCGTGAGGTAAAGATGCCCGGCGTCGAAGGGAACGTATTGAGGTTGCCCCGGATTCGACGATTGAATCATTCCAAGCCACCAATTGTAACCCACCGCTTCCGGTTCGAAATAACGGTCGCCCGAAACAATTTCGCTCCGATCAAAATTCCCGAATGGCGTCGTTCCACGGTAATAAGGATTATAAATTGCGCGGTCGGCGGGCGAGTCCGAGGAGCCGCCGGCCTCCCCCTCTTCCAAGTCGAACTGCAAGAGCGTCAGCTCAGAATCGACGGAAGCATAAGTGATATTTCCGTTGTTGTAGGCGGTCGAAGAGGCTTCGGGATTATCTCCAAGATTCGGACTGTTCGGGGCAATCTGCTGAATGCGGTGTGGCAATCCTTTCGTCAATACGATCACACAAATCAACTCCGCCAGACCGTCCCCATTTTCGTCGACATTCCCATTCAAATAGGTGCGAATAGGCGTTCGGATCTTACTGATAAAGTCGGCGTAGGAGATGGTTCCCGGCAGGAGAGACTCGTCATTGAGATCTAGTTTCTTCACCCCTTTCCGTGCTTCTGCATAGTAGTCGGCCACTTCCTGACTGTCCCCATTCTGACTGTTGTAGACCACAAGAACCTGTTCTGGATCCAAGGCCAGAAGACCTCGGCCAAAACAAAAGAGGACTGCAGCGAGGACAATGAAACGGACGTGGGGCATCGAACAAGAAGAATAATGAAAACTATAACAATTCCTAAAAAGAGCAAAAATCTGCGGTCGAAACAGATCTCACGGCCGGGCCTCTGATTCAAGCACACCTCGCTAAAGACGGAGCAATTTACCAGCGTTATACAAATTCACCGGTAGATTGAGAAACCTCATCCCAGGAACCTTGCATTTTGCAACGGGCAAGACTCCCCTCAAATCACCAAAGGGGAGGACCTACGAGATCGATCCCGCGAATTAATCCGAAAGGCCAGCTAGAATTTCAATCCAGGATGCGGTGGTCCGACCTCACCCGAAAAAATCAACCACCCCGCCGTGCCGCGACCGCCCATTCGTAGACTTGTGAGTATTCTGCCGCGGAACGATCCCAAGAAGCGTCTCGGGTCATCCCGTTGATCCGGAGTCGGTGAACTTCATCGGGCGCATGCTCCCAAAGAGTGATGGCCTCAAATATCCTTCCTAAAAGGTCATGCGGATGCGGATCATCGAAAAGAAAGCCATTCGAATTTTCCTGTCCCACCGGGATGACCGTGTCCGCTAACCCTCCTGTTCGGCGAACAACCGGAATCGTCCCGTATCGCATTGCATACTGTTGCCCCAGCCCACACGGCTCGAAACGGCTTGGCATGATAAAGAAATCAGATCCCGCAATAATCCGATGCGCAAGTGCTTCGCTGAATCCAATGTAGGTCCCTACACAATTCGGATGACGCCAAGCGGCTTGCGAGAAACTGTCTTCTTGCCATTGCTCCCCGGAGCCGAGAACTACCAATTGCATTCGGCCACTATCCGCGATTCTCTCCACCACAGAGGCAAGCAGATCGAGTCCCTTCTGGTGAAAAAGTCGGGATACGACTCCGAAAAGAGGTATATGAGGGTTCACCTCAAGACCAAATTCGCGTTGCAAATCGGCCTTCACACGATCTTTCCCAGCGAGATTTTCTACTGAATAGTTTTCGGGCAGCTGGGGGTCGGTCGCCGGATTCCAGGCGTCGAGATCGATCCCATTTAAGATCCCGACCAGGTCAGCTCCCTTGAAACGCAATGCGTGATCCAAACCAAAACCACCACTAGGGCTACGGATCTCGAAAGAATAAGTCGGACTGACGGTTGTGATCTTATTTGCATGATAGATCGCTCCCTTCATCCAATTCATTCGCCCCAAGGATTCGAGCCCTGCTTCTTGATAAACCCAGCTCGGCAACTGAGTGTAATTGAGAACCTCAGGCGAAAAATTCCCTTGGTGCTCGAGGTTGTGAATCGTGTAAACGGAGGAAGTCCCCTGCCACGGTCCACTATTGTAGAGAGTGTTTAAATAGATCGGAACCAGCCCCGTGGTCCAATCGTGGCAATGGACCACATCTGGAATCCAGTCGAGCAAGTGACAGGTCTCCAATGCGGCCCGCGCAAAGAAAGCAAACCGACGGTCATTATCACCATGAGCCCCCCAAGGACCATGATATATTTCCCCGCGGGAGAAGTACTCCCCATACTCAATAAAATAGAGAGGAACCTTCGCCCCATGATTGATCTCAGTCTCCCAAAGCGAAGCGAACTGCGTACCATCTCCCGTCGGAACGTAGAGAATTTCGGGACGCCGCGCCCAATTTTCCTCGATCGTGAGACTTCCGTGGCGGGGACAAACAATCCGAACATCGTGTCCGGCCGCCGCCAGCGCTTTGGGCAATGCCCCGACTACATCAGCCAACCCACCTTCTTTGACGAAGGGAGCGACTTCGGGTGCAACCATCAATATCTTCATTCTTCCTTCTTCTCTGACCCTTGATCTTCTTCTTCTCCCGATGAATCCTCATCCGAGTAAGAGGTTTCCTCAAGCTTGAGGCGAAAATTGAACAGGGGTAAGAGCAGAAACAAGCCGACACAGGTAAAACCGAGAACCGCGTAGCCCGTGATATCATGAACCTTTCCGGCAATCGCATCAGAGCCATAAACATGAGCCCAACTGGTGAGGAAGAGACTGCGCACGATATTCATGATAAAGGCGAAGATCATCGCGCAAACGACGAGGAGAATTTTCTTCCACCAACGATTGAGAAACACCGCAGCCAGAAATGATCCGGCAAAGAGGCAGGCCGTCAGAGAGCGGATCCCCGAGCAGGCGTCTTCCACTCCTACCCGTCCCTTTTCTAGGATAAGAGTATTGCCCTCCCGCTGAAGCGGAATTCCTAGAATATCGAAGACGTTGAAAACAATAACAGTAACCTTATTGAGCAGAAACAGGCTTACCTTCGTCTCGGCAAAATCCAAAAGCGGAATTGAAAGAATCCAAATCAAGGCAGGGAAGACAAACAAACCCGTGAAAAGAAACCGATAGCGTGCAGGAACCGTAGTTCCTTCGCCTACCGGAGCCCACCCAGCTCCAATAAAAGCCATTGAAATACAGGTGGCGGCAAATCCGTAAGCAAGCGCCTGTCCACCGGGCAAGAGAGGATTATTCGCAATCGCCTGTAGGAATCCTCCTAAGAGGAAAAGGCCCAATCCACCCAGTGCCCCGCACCAAGCGAGAGCAACAAGCAGTCCGGTGCCCAGTGACTGCGAACGCGGCAAGACCGGAACCACCTCGCCATTCCATTTCCTTTCCTGCAGGAATGCCTTAATCTGAGCCCACCGCTCATAAACCACATACCCCACGAAAAATGGGACAATGAACCCAAAACTATAATCCTCTCGATTCGCCCACCACTTTTGCTGGTCGAAGACCAAATAGCCTGCCATCGCAATCAGGAGAAAGCCAGTATAACGGATATAGGAGGGAAACCCGGTTTCGGCCGGCTTGCTAGGGGTTGAGGAAACCATAGAAGAGAGAGAAGCCTACAAACTTTTGGTAAAACTCTCCGAAGACAAGACCAGATCGGCAGAATCGACAATTCCCGCTCAACGGAAATCAGAATTCACCCAAACAATCCCTTTCGCAGTCCCGTCCCCACGGCGAGCCCCTTCCAGTCGCTCCCCCGCAACGGGTGAGGTCTTCGCGCCCGCTTCCCATCCGGTTCGTTTTCCAAGAACTTGTTCACAAAGTCCTCCGATCCCAGCACCATCCCATCCGAAAAATACCGCACCCGGCACCGCAAAACTACAGAAAGAGGCAACTTACCCTTCTCCTCCTGCAATACCCGCACCGCTTCCTCGTGAGAAATAGACGCTTTCCCTTCTTTCTCACCACCGCCAGACCCATACAAAGTCTGCCGATACCCAGCCAGGTCCTTATCCACCATTGAGAGCCCAGCTCGAGCCAATCGCCCTCCACCAAGCGCCTCCGCATAACCGCAAAACCGATAATCCTTAGGATCCGAAACCAGCCCGGCCCGAACCGCGTTCAGGTCAATATAGGCCGCCACCGTCCGCAAAGCCCAACGATCCCCTTCCACCAGCACACTCTTAAAACGTGCCGACCAAAGCGGACCAAACCGATCCCGTGAGCGGTTAAACCAAAGCGTATACCGAAGCTTCAGAGTCCGCATAAACTCCGAAACATCATGCATCCGGCGGGTAAGCTCCTTACGCAACTCCCTTCCATCAAGAAAGTTATCCTTCAAATGCCCCTCCAAAACCTCCGCAGGCATTGGATTCCAGGGAGTAGGCTTAGGATAAAGCTTCCGATACCGACGAACCAACTCCGCATCTGAAACCTCTGTCCCTGCTGGTGGCACCTCCACCAAAATATGGAAATGGTTCTTCATCACCGCATAAGTAACCACCCGAACCCCGGAAAACTCAGCCACCTGCCAGATCATTTTCCGCAAAACCTCCCTCTCCCGGTCGCCAAAGAGAGCCTCCCCATTCACCGTCCGACTCATCAGATGGTAATACGCCAATTGATCCGAAATACGACACCTACGCCTGCCCATGCATTCGTATCATTGCGGATTAATCATATTAGTCAACACTAATAGAACGGTTATATAGAATAAAGCCTCCCGTGGGTTGTAAGGAAAAAACAAGGTTCAGAGCCTGAGCTACTTTAAGAGCAAAGCCCTGCTGCTTTTCGCATTGAAGCCTGACGTCCTTCCTTTCAATCTCCTAATCGAACATGAAGGCTTTTCGCGAAACAGAGTCGAAAGACAAAGAACTGAAATTCTGCTGAATTTTCGAGCATGCCGCACGAATACCTGCACGCTCACTGGCGTATGCCCTACATCAAGGAGCCTTCGGAAACAGGGGCGAAACGGGCAAACCCATTTCTCTCGATTCCTCATTCTGAAAATCCGAAGGAGGCCCTGCTGCTTTACAAGGGGTCGAAGAGTTTCATCGTCATGAACAAGTTCCCCTACAATGCGGGCCATTTGCTCTGCATTCCTTATCGGGAGGTCGGTGACCTTGAGGATTTGGAGGACGAGGAGTATGGCGACCTTTGCCAGACCGTCTTGAAGGGGAAGAAACTTCTTCGGCTGGCTCTGCAGCCGGATGCTTTTAACATTGGCTACAATCTGGGAGCTTCCGCGGGTGCGGGTATTCCCGGGCATCTGCACTGCCATATTGTTCCTCGGTGGTCGGGGGATACTAATTTTATGCCGGTAATTGCTGGCACTCGCGTTCTTCCTGAAGCTATGGCCGCCATGTGGGAGCGGCTTCACCAGTTTGTCCCACAAATCGAAGATTAACTCTATCGTGGAAACTCACGCCTACAGCCAGACTCTCGAATTCGACTCCCCTCGCCTGCTCAGCCAGCTCTATTGCGGAAAGGAGGGGCATCTTACCGAAGCCGAAAAGGCGCTCGGGGTTACCCTCATCACCCGGGACGACTGGTTGAAGATCGAGGGATCCGAGGCCAACGTGCACATGGCGAAAGAATTTTTCGAAATTCTCCGTCTTGCCCGTGCCCAAGGCCTCAAGATTCGGAACAATGACTTTGAAAAGATGCTGGGTGCCGTTGCCGACGGTGAGGGAGCTGAGATGCGCGATCTGTTCGAAAATCCGCTCATCATCCAGCTGAAGCGCAAGAGTATTGTCCCGAAAACCGTCCACCAGAAGCAGTACCTGAACCGCATCCGCAACCACGACGTTTCCTTCGGGATCGGTCCGGCCGGAACAGGGAAGACCTATTTGGCAATGGCGGCGGCACTCGATGCATTCCAAAAGGGCGAGGCTGAAAAATTGGTCTTCACCCGACCTGCTGTCGAAGCGGGGGAGGCTCTCGGCTTTCTACCCGGCGACCTGCAGGAGAAAATCCTTCCCTATCTTCGCCCTCTTTATGACGCCCTCTATGACATGGTCGGGGTTGAAGAGACTCAACGGATGATGGAGCGCCAACAGATCGAGATCGCCCCTCTCGCCTACATGCGCGGGCGGACGCTTTCCCGGTCTTTTGTCATCCTGGACGAAGCCCAAAACACCACTCCAGAACAGATGATGATGTTCCTCACCCGCTTGGGTGACGACTCGAAGATGATCATCACCGGGGATATTACTCAAGTTGACCTTCCCCGCAGCAAAAAATCCGGTCTGAAGCAGGCCATCCAGATCCTCTCGCATGTAAAGGGAGTTTCTATTTTCGAATTCGACGGCGTTGACGTCGTTCGTCACCCACTGGTCCAACGGATCATCCAAGCCTATGAAAAGGGCAATGGTGAATCCCAGGCAGTTACGTTTGTCTAATCTCCCGTTTCGGGACCCGAATCCAACCAGAACTCCATGGGAATTTTCCGAAAATTCAGGAAAGACCGGAATCCATCGCCTCTGCAACGGCGGCGGGGACTCGGGCCGAACGAGAACCGCTCCATACCCCTCAAGGTCGCAATCTACTGGTTCCTCGGTTTTATCGGGTTTACGGGTCTGATCGTGCTCATTGCCTTCGCGGGTCTAACCCAAAGCGACCCGCAAATCGCCCGCGATCAGGTCGCTCGTGACCGGGTCGTCGCCGATTTCTCCTTTTCCTTTGAGAGCGATGTACTGACCCAACGTCAGGTCGCGCTCGCCCGGGAACGGATCCCCCCTTTTTACGAGGTCGACATCGCTCCTTTCGAGGAATTCTCCCGGGCTCTGAACGCCCTCGAGTTCGATTTCGCCGAGTTCGAGACCAACCTCCAAGACCTTGAAGGGGTGAACCGCATGGAGGCCATCCGTGCCTTCGTCCGTGAATTCTCGGACGAGCGGGGGATGGAACTTCCGGTCGAACAGACTGCAGTTTTCCTGAATGAAACCTCCCCAGCCCAAAGGAATCGGCTGATCCAAGACGCAATCGACGTGCTCGGCAGCATCTACCGGAATGGGATTATTGATGAGGATGATCCCAATTTTTCCGGAATCGGATCCTTCAATGTCATCCCCGTGCAAACCGAAGATGACGAAATCGCACGCGTGGAAATCCAGAGGCCCTACGACGCGAGAGTATCTCTCCGCAACGAGCTGGCCAACATGGATGTCAGCGATACCGTCTTCAACTCCCTCTACGAGATTCTCAGCATCGGGGTGCAGCCCAATCTGGAATTCGATGCCGAGCAAACCCGCACCCGACGCGATGAAGCAGCCGTAAAGGTCAATCCCGTCCGGGTAGAGATCCGCGAAGGAACCACCATTATCGAACCCGGAGTAACGGTCTCGGCCCTCGCCTACGAAAAGCTTGTCCAATACCGGCAGGAGCAAAGCACCCGCGCGGCAAACCGTTTCTTCCTCGATCCGACATTTCAGCAACGGACTCTCCTCACCTTGATGGTCCTGCTGACCTCAGTGCTTCTCCTTCAGCTCGGATTCCCTCGGCTCGCCAACGACCCACGCCGGCTGGGGACGGTGGCCTTACTGATTCTGGTCAACCTTCTCATCTTCCGATTCTCCCTCTATCTGGGGAACTCTGATCTTTTCCGCGGGGATCATCGCATTATAGGAGTCCTGCCCTACGTCGCCCCTCTGGCGTTTGGTCCGATTACCGCAGGTATCCTCCTCGGCCCAATATTGGGAGCCCTCACCGCCTTTATCATTTCGGCGATCTTCGCCATCATGCTAGGCGAGGCCAGCTTCCTCTTTCTGGCGGGGATGATCTCCTCTCTGGTCGGGATCTTCCTCTGTCATAACATTCGCCTGCGTACGAACGTCGTCCGGGCCTCCTTCCTCGCTGGAGTGACTCTTTCGGGCTTTATCCTCCTCCACGGTGCCCTGCTCGATTCCGACCTGGCCCAGATCGGTCGGCAAATCGCCGCGGCCTTGATTTCCTCCTCAATCACAGGGGTTGTCATCCTCGGCTTCCTCCCCCTTCTCGAGCGGTTGTTCAACTATACCACCGATATTACTCTCCTCGAATACACAGACTTCAACCACCCCCTTCTGCGGCGGATGCAGGTCGAAGCCCCCGGCTCCTATCACCACAGTTTGATGGTGGCCAACCTCTCCGAGAATGCTGCGGCCGAAATCGGGGCCAACCCCCTCGCCTGCCGCGCCTGCGCCCTTTTCCACGACATCGGCAAGATCGTCAAACCTGAGTATTTTACGGAAAACCAACGCTCTGGCCGCAATCCCCTCATTGAGCAAAAGCCTTCGATGAGCGCGGTCATCATCAAGCGTCACGTCAAAGAGGGAGTCGAGCTGGCTCGCAAATACAAGCTGCCGAAGGTTTTCGTCGATGTCATTCGCCAGCACCATGGAACAAGCCTCATCCAGTATTTTTACCGGGAGGCGATCAACCGTCGCGAACGTAGTCAGCTTCCCCTCTTCTCCGACATCAGCGCCGAAACCGTCGAGGAAAACACTTACCGCTACGATGGTCCGAAGCCGGACTTCGTCGAGAGCGCGATCATTCTTTTCGCGGACTCGATTGAAGCAGCAAGCCGTTCTCTCCAGAAGGTCAATGCCCAGAGCGTCGGCGAGTTACTGGACCGCATCTTCCAAAGCCGGATCGAAGACGGCCAACTCGACGAATGTCCATTGACCCTCCAACAGGTTGCCATCATCAAGCAGAGCTTCACCCGCACCCTCTTGAATAGCTTGCACACCCGCATCGCCTATCCTTCCGACGAGAAGGACAAAGAAAAGGAAAAGAGAGGCAAGGAAGGCAAAGAAGCCGAACCCAAATCCACACCACCCGAAGAAAATGACAAGGGAGATACAGATAATCAGCAGGTGTGACCGCTTGACCGTGGACGAAGCCGGAGTCGAGGAGTGCTTGCGAAAGCTCGACTCGGACGCCCGTTTTGCCGTCCCCGATGGGGATCTCTCGGTTGTTTTTCTCGGCAATGAGGAAATGGGCGAACTCCACGGAACATTTCTCGGCGATGCGACTCCGACCGATGTCATCACCTTCCCCGGAGATACCTCCTTTGGAGAAGCCGGGGAAATTTGTGTTGGCGTAGAGCAGGCGGAAGCCGTCTACAAAGATCATGATGTGAGTCTTTCCCACGAGATTCTCCTGTATTTGGCACATGGCTGGCTTCACTTAGCCGGATATGATGACAAGCGCGAAGAAGATCGAGTGGAGATGCGCCGCGGTGAAAAGGAGGCCCTCGCCTTCCTTCTCGCAGATCGTGAGCCACCAGAATGTTCTCTGTCAGATTGACTCTCTGAAATAGAGGCGGATTGTTCAGAACATGTTACGGAACCTCCGCAACGCATTTCTAACTGGCGTCATTTTACTCCTCCCTCTCGGAGTAACGTACATCGTCGTTAATTTCATCATCGTTAAGATAGGAGTTCCGGCGAGCGGTATCTTTTTTTGGTATGTTGGCGACAACATTCGGAGCGTCACACTGCTCAATACCGTCCTCAACATTCTCTCCCTCTTTGTTCTCATAATCTTCATCATCGGGCTGGGTTTCTTCTCCCGATACGTGTTGGGACGGCTTCTCATCTCGATGGTCGAGAAGATTCTCGATCGCCTGCCCTTCGTCAATTCGGTCTACCGCACGGTCAAGCAGATCGTCGACACCTTCAGCCAACAGCAGAGGGCCGTCTTCCACGAAGTCGTTCTTGTCGAATATCCCCGCGAAAACTCGTGGGTTCTCGGCTTTCGCACCAGCGAGACGAAAGGAGAAGTCCAAGCCAAAACAGGCCAGCATCTCTCCAACATATTTGTCCCGACCACCCCGAATCCTACTAGCGGGTTTCTCCTGATGATTCCCACCGCCGATATCATTCCCCTGAAGATGACTGTCGCCGAGGGAATGAAAGTTATTATTTCAGGAGGAGCAGTCTCGCCCGAATACAGTCCCCAGACCGAAGAAGAAAAATTAGCGATCAACGCCGACAGCCCCCATCCGATCGAGGACTCTGATGGGGACGCCGAAGAGTCCCCATCGAGCAAGGACGCTTCTTCCTAAGCCTAGATCCGAAGACGCGGCACCCGCCATTCAGACAGCAGCAGGAAACCTGCCCCCCCGTTCTCAACCCAGAGCTTTCAGACCCTCTTCATCGATGACAGCGACGCCGAGTTTCTCGGCTTTCGCTAATTTCGACCCGGCTTCCTCTCCGGCGAGAACGTAATCGGTCTTCTTACTGACCGAAGAGGTCACTCGGCCTCCCCTCGCCTCGATCCAGGCGGTGGCCTCGTCACGCGTAAAAGTCGGCAGGGTCCCCGTGAGGACAAACGTCTTCCCTTCCAAAGGTTTCTCGCCCGCATCCTCTTCTTCGATCTCTTCGGCAAATCGCAACCCAAGGTCGCGGAGTTCGTCGACAAGATGCTGGTTTTTCGGCTCGGCAAAAAAGGTGCGGATACTTGCGGTGAGGATACTACCAACCCCATCGACAGCTTCCAGCGTTTCCTCATCAGCTGTCATGAGAGCATCAATACTGTGAAAGCGACGAATCAAATCCTTCGCCATCCCCGCTCCGACATTAGGGATTCCCAGGCCATGCAAGAGTCGCCAGACCTCCGTCTCCCGACTCCGATCGATGGCGTTGACTAGATTCTCGGAGGACTTCTGCGCGAACTTTTCCAGTTCGATCAGGTCCTCAACCTTCAAACGGTAAAGGTCGGCGATATTGTGAACGAGATCCCGGGAAACCAATTGATCGACCACCGCCTTACCGAGGTTCTCGATATCCATACAGGCTCGCGACCCAAAGTGCTCGATTCGGCGACGCACCTGTGGACCGCAGCCAGCCGCATTGGGGCAGCGCCAAACGGCCTCTTCCGGGAGCCTTTTCAACTCAGTGCCGCAGGCCGGACAGATTTTGGGAAACTCAAAGGGTTGGGAATCTTCCGGACGATTTTCCAAATCTACGGAAATCACCTGCGGGATAATCTCGCCAGCTTTCTCAACGAGAACCCGATCACCTTCCCGGATGTCCTTGCGGCGGATTTCATCCTCATTGTGAAGAGTCGCGCGGGCGACGGTCGTCCCCGCAAGCTCGACCGGATCCAGATGGGCAACCGGAGTCACCGCTCCGGTCCGGCCCACTTGGAGACCGATCTTCCGCAGAGTGGTCTCCGCTTTTTCCGTTTCAAACTTGTAGGCGATCGACCAGCGGGGGGCCTTGGCGGTGCGCCCAGCCTCTCTCTGGAGAGAGCGCTGATTGAGTTTTACCACCGCCCCATCCGTCGGATACGAGAATTCGACCCGCATCTGGTCGAGTTCCTCAATCGATTTCCAGACCTCTTCAATCCCTTCGACTTTCCAATAGCGTTCGACTACCGGAAGTCCCCACTCGAGCAAATGATCCTGCAACTGACTTTGGCTTTCCAGGAAATGCGGTTCGCAATAGCCCACTCCATAAACCACGACGGCCAACTTCCGCTTGGCGACTAGGCGGCTGTCGAGCAACTTGATGGTGCCAGCCGCCAAATTCCTCGGGTTGGCGTAAAGGGCTTCGCCGTTCTTCTCACGCTCCTCATTGATGCGCAGAAACTCGTCGTTTGTCAGATAGACCTCGCCCCGCAACTCGATCACCTCCGGAGGATGATCGGTTTTCAACTCCCGTGGGAGAGACTCGATTGTCATGGCGTTGGCCGTGACCACATCGCCCTCGGTACCGTTCCCCCGAGTCACCGCGCGGACGAGACGACCCTTTTCATAGGTCAAGCTAATCGCAAGCCCGTCAATCTTCGGATCCACCGTATAAGTCAGGGACTCCGCTTCAAACCGTTTGCGCAGTCGCTGGTCAAAAGCATACAGGTCCTCCTGATTGTAAGTGTTGTCGAGGCTCAACATCGGCTCGCGATGGCGATAGCTGTCGAATCCTTCCTGGCGGTCATCGCCAACCTGTTGGCTGGGAGAATCTTCAGGAACCTCTCCGAGGAGGTCTTCTTCGAGACCGACTAATTCCTCTTTGAGGCGATCATATTCGCGGTCGGAAACTTCCGGCTCGGCCTCGCGGTAGTATTTTTCATCAAGCTCGCGGATACGCTCCCGCAGCTCCTCGATTCGTGATTGGGCTTCGCCGGAATCGGTGGTCATCTCTTACTCGGTAACTTGGGTAGGTTCGAATTTACGGGTTTTGTCGTTACTCCGGTGCAGGGCCAGAATCTTCCCCCCAGCCTTTGGAACAAAGGTGCTCCGGGAGGAGAAAATCCGCAGCTGCCCATTCTCTCCGATCACGAAGAGAGGCAGAATAAAACCGTCGAAGCTGGCAGCCTTTTCGGGATCCCAATCTTCCTTGAGATGGATTTCCCGCACGACGGCTCCGGAATAAAACTCTTTTTCGATGAGATCGAAAGTCGCCTTGGAGTCGAAGAGGACATTCTGTTGGCGCTCGGCCGATCCGCCCCTCGCCTTCTCCGAATTCTCTCCGGTTGCCAAGTGATAGACGTGGGTCTTCCCGAGATGTTTCCCGAGAGCCAACTCGGCAAATGCATTAATCTCCGCATTTCCGGTTACGGCTAGGCCTCTCCCAATCTCCGAGAAATCGATCTCCTCCATAAATTCTGAGGAGTGAATGTTGCCCTGGTGCGCTTCCAGTCCGATGTTAATGGCCGATTCCGTGTGGCTCCCGTTCGAATCAATCAGGGCCACATGGATGCCATTCCTCTTCAAGGCCACGGCAATCATCCGAGCCCATGGATGGGCTCCGACGAGAATGAGCCCCTGCGGATTCGAAGAGCCGATCTGCACCTTGCGGGCATAGACAGAGGCAGCGATTCCGTAGAACAGCACCGTTCCAAGAATCACGAAAAGAACCTCGGCGAAGAGACGTTCGCCATCCGGGTCTCCTGTCTGACTCAATCGGAACGCAAAAACCGAAGCCAAGGCGGTGACCACGATCCCACGCGGAGCCATGAGCATCAGGAAAAAGCGTTCCTTCCAGATCAACTTCGTTCCGACCGTCGAAGCCACCACCGACAACGGTCGGACGATGAGAATCGAGGCGAGAAGGAAGAGCAAACTCGACCAACCGACCTGAAAGAGAGTATCCGGCTCGACTCGGGCACCGAGGACAATGAAGAGCCCGGAGATGAGAAGAATCTGAAGATTCTCCTTAAACTCGATGATGTGTTTGATGGGAAAAGTTCGCTGATTCGCCAAAATGATCCCCAGCAAGGTGACCGAGACCAATCCCGCTTCTTCCTGAAAAAGGTTAGAGACCGAATTCAAGGCGATGACCACGGTCAGCGTCACCGGAATATGAAGATAGTCCGGCAGCCAGCGGTGCCGCATGGCAAAGATGAGCACAAAGGCACCAACAATGGCGCCGACGATCCCCACGCCGAGAGTCACCAGAATCCCCGAGACAAAAGTACTCGTGGCCGAATCCAGCCCGCCGTGAAGAACCGTTTCGAGAATCAACACCGAGAGGATTGCCCCGACCGGATCGTTCAGGATCCCCTCCCACTTCACGACATGGCTCACACGCCCTCGAGGGCGAATTTGCCGTAGCATCGGCCCGATGACCGTCGGCCCGGTGATGACCAAAAGAGCTCCCAATAGAAGGGAGATCTCCAAAGAGAGCCCCAGAAGGAGCCAGGCAAAAAACGTCGACAGAAGCCAAGTCAGAAGCCCCCCGATCGATATCAGCCGGAGGATAATCGTTCCACTCTCTCGAAACTCCTTGAGGTTGAGAGACAGCCCTCCCTCAAAAAGAATGACGGCCACCGCAATCGAGGCGACGGGGAAGACTAAATCCCCAAAAAGCGCATCGGGATCCAGCAACCCTATCCCTGGTCCGGCGACTAGGCCAAACGTGAGCAACAGAAGAATCGAAGGAATCTGAAAACGCCACCCACACCACTGTGCGAAAGTGCCAAGAAAAATGACCCAGGTCAGGCCGATCAGGATCTCTTTATCCACAGGAAGAGGAGCCTTTCCGCTTTCCCGAAAATTGCAAGCCCTGTAGCAAGATCAATGAGACTAAACCTCGAGCCGCAAACCGTCATAGGCCAACTCGACCCCTTCCGGCAGATCCGCCCCCACCTGTTCGTAATCCACCGTGCAGGTCATGTGGGTCAGAAACGTCCGCTTCCCTCCGATAATATCAGCGGTCTCCACAGCCTTCTCAATCGTCATGTGCGAAGGATGTGGTCGCTGCCGCAGACCATCCAGAATAACGACCTCCGCCCCATTCGCCAGATCACGGGCTTCCTCCGGAACTTCAGAGCAATCCGTAAAATAGGCGATTCGGCGTCCCCCCCTCTCAAAAATCAATCCCAGGACCTCAATGGCTCCGTGAGGGAGTGGTGACGAATAAATTTTCCCATCCGGGATTTCCAGAACCTTGGGCATCTCCGTCAGCGAAAAGGCGGGGTATCCCTTCACCACTGCCTTCTCGCGGACCGCGTACGGAAAAATCGTCCGAACCCGGTCCAGACCCTCTTCCGTTCCGTAGACCGGCAAAGCCTCCCCATCGCGCATATCACAGTATCGCCGCAAATCATCCATTCCCAGAATATGGTCGGCGTGCCCATGGGTCAGAATGAAATAGTCGATCCCCGGAATCTCGTTCTCGATACACTGCAGGCGAAACTCCTGCCCGGCATCCACCTGAACCCGCGTTTCTCCCATCCGGACATGAATTGAGGAACGCGTCCGCCAGTTCCGGCGGTTCTCAAGGTCACAAAGCCCCTCCGGCTGCGCAATCATGGGAACCCCCTGTGAAGTTCCTGTTCCGAGAAAAACCAGTTCCATAGAACGGATTTGTAAAGACCTCTGGCAAGGATTGACGAGAGGATTCGATCATCCCTTTCTAATTCTCCTCCCCGACAAAGAACCCTAAGGCGAAGACTGCGCGTCAACTGTTCGACCTCAGCTCTCAATCGGGATTCCGACCGACCCGCCTCGTCCGGAAAATCGAAGCTCCTATTGTAGATAGGACCGATAGAAAATTCGCCCAAGCGCGGCTCTCGCCGGTTCTGAGTTGCACAATTGGGTTAAGAGATATTTTTTCCCCTACTTGACCTCGGCTCTCGCCTTGTCTTTGACTCAAAGGTCGATCCAATTATTGCGCATGAAAGAATCTGAACCGACATCCACCCCAAAGCACTCGCCGATGAACCCTCCCGGGGAACATCATCCGGACGGAGCTTTTGACGATCCGCTTCACGACTGGTGGCAGAAGAACGGTAAATCGCTGATTGCCGGGGCTGTGATCGTCATCGTCGGCACCGCAGCAGTTTTCGGCTTCCGCATTTATCGCCAATCCCAGGAGCAATCGATCCAGATTGCCTTCAATGAAGCAGTTAGCTCCGAGAGCCTCGAGAGTTTTGCTCAAGAGAATGCCGGGTATCCGCTTGGGGGAGTTGCAGCTCTGCAGACCGCCAACACCGCATTTGAGAACCAAGAATGGGACCAAGCTCTTGCGAACTACAAGATCGCAGCAGAATCTTTGAAAGGCAATCCCCTCTCCGGGAAAGCCCGACTCGGCATTGCCGTTACTCAGTCAGAGATGGGCAACAACGAGGAAGCACAAAAAATCCTCTCTGCCCTCGCAAATGATGAGAAATCCTTCCCGGCATCCCGCGCGGAAGCCATGTATTTCCTCAGCCTCCTCTCCCTGGAATCCGGCGACTATGACAGCTTTTCGCAATGGTCTTCCAAACTCGCCGAGATTGACCAGATTGGTCAGTGGACCGCCAAACTTGGCTACTATGAAGACCGCACCCCTCTTCCAGTAATCGAGGTTACCTCCGAGGAAAGCGCAGAAACCGCGTCCACTCCCGAAGCGACCGCCGAAACGGAAGCTGCGGTAGAGGTTGTGGAAAGCACGACGGACTCCGACACCGCCTCCACGCCGGAAACTGAATCGGCCGAGCCCACTTCCCCGGCAGAATGATTGCGGGCGGAGCCAAAGCTCCCCTCTTTCTCCTGACGGACAACGGATCGATCCGTCCAGCCTCCGCGTTGGCCCTACGAGCAGCGGCCGAGGACCTTTCCAACCGCACGGGTCAGACCGTGATGCCCGCCTCCCTGGCGCACTGCCATCGGATTCCAGCCGAAGAGCTCGGGGGCACTCCCGCCCGGCGGCTCAAGGAGACCCTCCTCGATCCTTCCCTGCCAGAGGAACGTCCGGTTTTCATTATTCCCTTTTTTCTCGCGAACCGCGGAGCGATCGTCCGCTTGGTCGAGCAAGCGATCGCCGAAACCCGTGAGGAACGGCCACAACTTAGCGTCGAACTCCTCCCCTATCTTTTCGAAGAGGATGGGGCCGAACAGGAAATTCTCGCGCGGGCGGGCACTGTCCGAGTTCGCGAACAAATCCGCCCCAGCGACACCCAAAAGCCTACGGTCGTCCTCGTCGACCATGGCAGCCCCTATCCGGGTGCGGCCCAGGTCCGCAATTTTGTCGCCGGCCAGGTGCAGGCATTTCTCCACGATGAAGTTCACACGGTCATTCCGGCCTCGATGGAGCGGCGCGACGGGGACGAATACGCCTTCACCGACCCCCTTTTGGAAGAAGTTCTCCGACGCCCCCATCTAAGCCAGCGACCCCTGATCCTTCTCATGTTTTTCCTCCTACCCGGACGCCATGCCGGGCATGGAGGTGATGTCGCGGAAATTTGCGAGGAGGCGATCGAGGAATCCCCCTCTCTCGAGATTCGCACCACTGAACTTCTCGGCGACCACCCAATCCTCTTGGAGGCGCTGGCAAAAAGGGTCATTGGGGCCTTAGGGAATGGTTGACAAGGGCGTCATTTCTCGCCTTACTCCACCGTTTTTCCAGACAAAGAACTTTATTTATTGAACGACCATGGGACAACCAAAGCGCAAACACTCTAAGCAAAGAAGTCGCAAACGTCGCGGCGCAAACCGTTTTGAGGCACCTCTCCTCGCAAAAGATTCGACGGATGGCAGCGCCTACATGCCTCATCGCGTAAATCCTTCCAATGGGATGTACCGCGGCCGTCAAGTCATCGACCTAGAGGTCTAAGAGAGATCGCTCCGCCTAACGGGCTGGTTCGATTACTATGTTTGGGGCAGCGACAAGCCGGTCCATAGCCATCGATGCTATGGGAGGCGATCGCGGACCGGATGCGTTCGCTCAAGGCGTAGCTTTGGCCCTAAAAGATCCCGAGTTCGACACTAATTTTGACGAGCTCATCCTCGTCGGCGACGAGTCAATCCTCTTCCCTGCCCTCCGCAAGGCGGGCATTTCAGGGGAGAAGCGAATTGAAGTCCATCATGCTTCCGAGGTGATCGGGATGGACGAAAAGCCCTTGATGGGCATCCGCCGCAAACCCGATTCCTCAATGGTGCAGGCTCTGCACCTCGTAAGAGACGGCCGTGCATCGGCCCTTCTCAGCTGTGGAAACACCGGCAGCCTCATGGCTGGCGGCACGCTCCGCATCCGCCCCCTTCCCGGCGTAGAACGCCCAGCTCTGGGGACGATCATCCCGACCCGGGAGAGCAAATTCATCCTCTTGGATGCCGGTGCCAACCCCGAACCAACGGCCCTGCAGATGTGCCAGAATGCGATTCTGGGCTCGAATTACGCCAAGGTGGCCATTGGCAAAGAGCGCCCTCGCGTAGGTCTCCTCACCATCGGCACTGAGGAAGGCAAAGGCAGTGCTCGCATTCACGAGTCTCACGAGCGCCTCAAACAGCTCGATTCGGTCATTGAATACACCGGCCTGATCGAAGGTTTCCAAGTTTTTCAGAACCATGTTGATGTCGTTGTCTGCGACGGATTTACCGGCAACATCGTTCTCAAGGTATGCGAATCGCTCTTTAAAATGCTCAGTGGGTATTTAAAAGACGAACTTTCGGCGAATTGGCTCCGCAAAACCGGCGCATTTCTGTCGATGGGCGCTTTCAAGGAGATCAAGCATCAGCTCGATCCCGCGCAATATGGAGGGGCTCCCCTCCTCGGCCTGAAAGCTCCGGTCCTCAAAGCCCACGGTTCTTCCGACAGCGAATCGATCGCCGGGGCCCTCAAGATCGCCGCGAACGCTTTGAAATACGATATGACCGAGCACATTCGGGAAGACATTGAGAAAGCCACTCAAGTCCTCGAACGGATCAGCGAAGATAATTCAACGAATGGACCTGAAAAAGAGATGGCCTCCTCTTAAAAAAACAACCACTCTTGACCACTTATGTCCCATCACGGTCCTTCTATTTATGTGCGCGGAACCGGCTCGTACGCGCCGGAAAAGATTCTTACCAACGAGGATATCTCGAAAATCGTTGATACCAACGACGAATGGATCGTAACCCGCACCGGGATTCGCGAGCGCCGAATCGCCGCCGAGAATGAATCGACGAGCGACATGGCAGCCAGGGCCTGCGAAAAGGCGATGGAGATGGCCGGAATCGGGCCCGATGAGGTCGATGCGTTAATCATCGCAACCCTCACGCCGGATATGCTTTTCCCCTCAACTGGGTGTTTGGTCCAGAACAAGCTAGGCCTGGGAAAGGTCCCGTCTTTCGACGTAGACGCTGCCTGCTCGGGATTCATGTATGGCCTCGAGACCGCACGCGGGATCCTCTCCGCCAATCCGCGCTATCGCAACGTGCTCCTCGTCGGAGCGGAAAAGCTCAGCTCGATCATTGACTGGGAAGATCGCTCGACCTGCGTGCTTTTTGGGGATGGAGCCGGAGCTGTGGTTCTCAGCCGCGAAGAAAATCGTGGCGGAGGAGAACTCCTCGGTGTCCAACTGGGGGCCGACGGCAACTGCGCCCATATGATCCACATGCCAGCCGGAGGTTCGAGCATTCCTGCCTCCATGGACTCGATCAAGAACCGGCAGCACTACCTCAAGATGAACGGACGCGAAGTCTTTAAACTCGCCGTCCGCGCGATGGTAAAGGCTTCCCACGACATTCTTGAAGAATGTGGGGTTGAGTTGAAAGATGTGGGTTGCGTGATTCCCCACCAGGCCAACATCCGGATCATTGAGAGCGTGGCCTCTCACATGAAGCTGCCACTCGATATTTTCCCGAACAACGTCCACAACTACGGCAATACTTCAGCCGCTTCGGTGCCCCTAGCACTCGATGAGGCCATTCGGGGTGGAAAAATCGCCGATGGAGAATATGTCCTCATGATCGCATTCGGCGCAGGCCTGACCTGGGGCTCGACTCTCATGAAATGGAATTCGCCCAAGTGATGAAATTTCTCCCAACGCTTCTTCTCATAATTTTCCTGCCGACGGCTTCCTTCGGTTTCCTCGATTGGTTCCGAAGCGATAAGAATGTCGACTATTCGGTGCCGACGATCCAGCAACTCGACGCCGCCGACCAACTATACACCGCCGCGCTCGACGCCCGGGACAAGAACAAGCCGAAGACAGCCCTGAAGTCTCTCCGGACGATTCTCCTCGATTACTCGAACACACCCGTGGCTGCTGACGCCCTGTTCCTCGCAGGCGAAATCCAGATGAAGCAGCGGAATCTGAGTGAGGCATTCAAGAACTTCCAGAAGATCGTCAACCGCTATCCGGGGTATGAGCGATTCGACGCCGTCATCTCCAACCAATTCATCATCGCCTCGAGCTTCATGAACAGCGGCGAATCCGGAAAGGTTCTCGGTATTTTCGGCTCGAATCACTACGACACAGCCATGGAGTATTTCGAGGTGATCATCAAGAACTCGCCTTACAGTGACTACGCCCCCCTGTCTCTCATGAACATCGCACTCATCGCCCAGCAAAAGAGCGATGAGGAGCTCGCTATCGACGCGCTGGACCGCTTGATCACCCTCTACCCCAGAAGCTTGCTGACGCCCGATGCCTACTTCGCGATGGCGCAGGTTTTCGCCAGCCTCATCCAAGGGCCTGAATACGATCAGGGCTCAACCCTTGAGGCCATCAATTACTACCAGGACTTTCTGATTCTTTTCCCCCGCAGCCAATATGTGGACGAGGCCGAGAAAGGGCTCCAGCGAGTCAGCGAAATCTACGCGCAGAGCAAACTCATCATCGCGGAGTTCTACTACGTAAACCGTCATGAGGAGGAAGCTGCAGCCGTTTTCTACAACGAGACAATTACGGTCGCTCCCGAAACGGAAGCTGCGGACATTGCCCGTCAACGCCTGGAACGAATGGAATCGGGAAAGAAACCGCCACGGTTTAAGGTAAAGCTGAAGAGCAACGACATTCCCAGCGCGGTGAATGACTTCTTCGTCGAACGGTGGCGTGCCATCGACCTGGAAGAGGCTGAGAACGACAGCATCCTCAACTGACCTGGAGGATCCAACGTTTTCACTCACGGGTAAGATTGAAGATTTATCCGAATCCCGAATGATAAAAATCCTCCAGATTCCCTTTTTCCTCTTCGCCGCTTTGATCGCTGGCTGTGCGGGATATCAAAAAGGGAGCTTGCCCAATTCCGAAACGGCGTCCCTCTACCTCGAGCCGATTCAAAATGAGGCCTATATTTCTGGAGTGGCCCCACTCTTCCAATCCGAGCTCCGCCGTCAGATTCTTTCCAGCCGTCTCCTCAAACTTGTCCCGACTCCAGAGGAAGCGGACATGGTAGCTTACATCCGGCTCCTTGACTACGAAGAGCAACCCATTGGTTACCTGAAGAGCGACACGGGTCAGCCCATTTCCGCACGCATTTCCGTTTCTGCTCAGCTCACCCTGACCGAGACGGACATCGACGAGACTGTTCTCATTGAGGACATGCCACTGACTGCGAATTCGGCAGTCTACTCCTCCCCATCCACCGCCTTTCCCAATCCGGTTGATCAAAGCAAACCCGCAATGGTTAGCGATCTGGCTCGGCGCGTCGTCCTGGAATTGGAATTACAGCGCCCCTAAACGAGTGGGCGAGCCCCGGGGCAAAACTTCCCTGCGGCCAATGCTATCCTGGGAAAAACAAGAAGAACTCGCTGCCCTCGCCCTGCTGGCTTTTCACTTCGAGTCGCCCGCGGTTCCGTTCGACAAAGTCCTTCACGAGTACAAGACCCAATCCGGTTCCATTCTCTTGGTCAGTGCCTAGAGTAGAGATGCTACCTTCGCGCAGGAACAGACGAGAGATCGCCTCCTCACTCATTCCTACTCCACTGTCCCGGATGGAGACAACGACCTCCCCTGCCCTCTTTTCTGCCGAAATTATCACTTCGCCGCCTTCCGGTGTAAACTTGATCGAATTGCTGAGAACGTTGTTCAGGATCACCGTGAAAGTCTCGCGGTCGACCTCAAGCATCAGACCCTTGGGGACCTTATTCAAAACATCGATCCGCTTGCCTTTAGCCGTCGCGCGATGCGACTCGATCGACTTCTCCGCGATATCGGAGACATCCAGCATCACTGGCTTGATCTCGATTTTGTTGCTTTGAGAACGAGCCCAATTCAAGAGATTTTCCAATAACTCGTAAGTGATACGGGACGAGCGATCAATCTCTTCAATCATCTCCTTCCGTTCCTCATCTCCAAACTCTCCATATGATTCCGAGAGGATGTAGGAGTATCCCAAAATCGCGTTGAAGGGATTCTTTAGATCATGAGCGATAATTGAAAAGAACTTATCCTTGGTTTCATTGGATTCGAGCAATTCCTCGTTTACCTGCTCAATCGCATCAACCTTCTGTTTCAAGTCGTAAGCCATTTGATTGAACGATCCCGCGAGTATCTGCAGCTCTCCCTTCGTGTTCAAATCAACGAACGTATCTAAATTTCCTCGACCAATCTCGTCGGCACTGCGCACGAGTTTCATCAGAGGTTTTGAGATCGAACGGGAAATCAATAATCCAAGACCAATGGCGAAGATAAAACTCAGAACCGAAAGATAGATCCCCAGTCGAATCGTTCGCCGGACCCGAATGTTCAATTGGCGAATCGCCCATTCGATTTCCTCTTTCGCAAGTTCCGCAATTTCGGCTATACGCTCTTGGATATATCGGGAACTTGGCTCCAAGACGTCTTCGAAGACCTCCTCAGCCTCCTCGAATTTACCCTCCTCCTGCAGTGCCAGCACTTTATCGAGAGAAGAAAAGAACTCCGGAACCCGACTCATCATCGTATTGAGTTTTTCGATCTCTTGTTGTTCCAGCTCGTCAAAGCCATCTCGCCCTGTCCCTAAATACGTTGCCCGATTCAATTTCCCGAGCGCCTCCTCCATTTCCACCCTCGCCACTCCAATCTTCTGTTTCGCGAGTTCAATTTCGTCCGACCGCCCCCCCAGAGCCCATTCGAGTAGCAACTCGCGAACATTTGAGCTTATTCGCTGCTGCGTGTAAGCGACCCGGTGGGACTCAATCAATTCCGCCCGGTTGGAAAGCTCAAGATCGTCAATTTGCTGGATCGTGATAAAATTCTGCCTCAGGGCATTGAAGTCTACGATCATCATAACCCCCGTCACTAAAACGAATCCAAGAGTGATCTTCTTCCAGATCTTCATACAAGTAATTGACTAGGGGCTAAATTGGAGCGAGGAGATCCCTGTCCAGAACCTTAGGCATAACCAAGCGACCAAGAAAGGCAATCTCTGGAAGCGAAAAGCTCCGCATCCCGACCCTTTTTTACGTTCTGCTACCGACGCATACTATTGGATCAGTGAGTCAGCGCAAACAAAGGTCTGAATGGAAGAATTTTAGTCCGGGCAAGAATCGAAAGAAACCGCACCCCTGCCGGACGCAGAAGGAACGGATGGAGAGAATTTGCCACTCGGAAGCGCGTTCGCAAATGCCTGCAATGGGACCGAACGATATCATCCCTGGCCCCCTCCCACTCCAGCCGTCCATTCGCCCACTTCTCCAACGGAGTCAGTGCCAACTCGGCCGACTCGAACGCGATCGACATCCCATTACCCGTAAATGGAGGAATGACTCCCCAAGCGTCACCCAAGCGCACTTCGCCCTTTGGTGGAGGTTTGAGTCCAAACGCAACGCCAGCCACGCCAGCCGCACTACCCGGCTCGATCCTGCATTTCTTCAACAAATCGACTACCGGCTCCATCCCCGAGGCCGATGCGTAGGCTTCCAAGATTTCCTCCTTCCCACCCCGCACCTCAGGGCGTTTGCGAAAAAGCCCGCAAAGATTCCAATATCCTCCCTCGACGGGACAAAGACCCACGTAACCATAATCCCCGAAAAACAGAGTCAGCTCCCGCGGGAGATCGCCCGCGATGTGAAGCTTGAACCCCATCCAAGAGGTTCGTTCCGCAATCCTCCCAGAGGCCAACACGACCCCTTCCTCATTGGGATTTCCCCGCCAACGTTGACCGAGAATGACCTCCCCTCCGTTCGCCCGAACTCGCTCTACGAGGCGATGATCGAGCGCGTACCGGGAAATCCCCAACGCCGGACGCGGAAGCTCTCCCGAGAACAGGATTTCACCCTTTTTGCCCAGCCAAGTGGCGCGATGGTGAAGAAGAACATCCTCCAGATCATCGGCTACCCGCAAATTCTGTAGAGTCTCCGGGCGAACGCCGCAGATAAATTCCCCACAAACCCGGTGACGCGGTATTTCCCCCGCCTCCCAGACCGTAACCGGGATTCCACGGTCGGAGAGAGCTACACCCAGCGAAAGGCCTGCCAGACCGCCTCCAACAATCGTCAATTCTCGAGCCATGAGACCATGCGATAAGCTCCCCGGATATCCGAGACGATCTTACATTTACGCCCATTTCGGTCCGCGCCCAAAAGATCGGCAATCTCCCGACCGCGAAAACCCGCCCCGATGCTCACCCGTCCGTCGTGCCAGGAGACCGGATGCAGGCCAAAGGGCCTCATGGCCGCCAAACCCCAAACCGCCCAGCCGACCCGCAGAGGCTCGTTGATGATCCAAACCGGGAGGTGGGCCATCTTCTCTCCCAGAGCTTTGAGATCTCCATCCTCGAACTGATGCAGCAATAGATTCGAGACCAGTAGATCCGGCCCCGGATTCCAAGAAGCGGTCAGAAGATCCTCCTGCCGCCACAAGCCTGCTTCGGGCCAATCGGGCGGACGCTGCCACAAATCGAGCCCGGTGTAATCTCTCTCCTGCAACTCCGGGATCTTCTCGAACAGATACCGCCCCAGATCGCCCTCCCCGGCCCCGATCTCCACGATTTTCCGACCCGGTTGATAATATTTGCGGACTTGCCGGGCGATCCAGGCCCAGTTCCCCATGAACCGATTCAAAAAGCGCAAGTCCCGGCGGTTGGCCACAGCCCCCGGATCATCGGGCTCCAAGGTGTCTAAAATCTCCGGCCGAACTACTCGTGACTGCATAACCCGGTAGGATGCCATGAACTTTCGACAGAGCAAGACCGGGAAGCCCTATCTCCCTCAGGCAAAAATTCCTGCCCAATCCTCGTTCTTGACTTCGACGGAAGCCTTTCCAAGTCTCCTTTGAAATGTTCACCCGTCCAAACGCACCGCGCCGATGAGCCAAGAGCCCATTGATCCCCAGACCCTCGCAGAACTCAGAGCCTGCACAGAAGCTCTGGAAGACCGCAAAGCGAAGGATCTCCGGATACTGGATGTGAGAGGAAAATCTTCGATTACCGATTTCCTCGTGATCTGCTCCGGAACGTCCTCTCCACACCTCCGTGCCCTTTGCACCTCAGCCGAGAAGGCGCTGTTCAACAGCCCGGGCAAAGTCTCCCGTCACCGGGACGAGTTTGAGAGTGGTTGGGTCGTGACCGATGGAGTCGACTTCGTTGTTCACATCTTCACGGAAGAAATGCGCGGCCTCTTCCGGCTCGAAGCCCTCTGGAAAGACGCCACGGAGATCCCGCTGAGCGAGATCCAGGAAGTCTCTTCGACGAAATAGTGCGATCGCACGGCGCGAGCCGTTGAACTTTTCGAAGAACCAGCGGCTGGAGCTGCTGTCCCCGGTTTTGAGGACGATCCTCTTCACAGAAGATAAATCCTCCTGGAACTTCCTTGATTCCGAGGAAAGTCCTCTCGGACCGTCTTCGGAGCTCCGAAAGAGTTGAACCGTCAAGGGATCGCAGATCCCTATTCGATGAACTATCCTTCCAAGAGGGAATAGCGCATCAGAGCCGCTAAGGTCAGTGAATGCGTGATCTCCCCGCGTCGGCAGGCCTCACGGACGTCCTTCATGGGTAGAAGAATGACCTCCATCTCCTCATGCTCGTCCCAGTCCACCTCGTCCACAAGCTTGGCTTGAGGCACCAGCACGTAGTGACAACGATTGTTCATAATCGCCGGATTCGGATGGCAATCGGCAAAGATCTTCGCCGTGCCACCGGCGAATCCGGTCTCCTCGCGCAATTCGCGAACCCCGGCATCGAGAGGATTCTCTCCGTCATCGACCATTCCCCCGGGCAATTCCAATGAGAACTCTTCGCTCCCATGGCGGAATTGACGCACCATGACGAGTTCGTCGTCAAGAGTGATCGCGACGACATTGACGAAGTCATTGGTGTCGACGACATACCAATCGCTGACCCGTCCGTCATCCTCCCTGCGGCTTTTCTGGGTAATCACTCGGAAAACACGGCAATCCGCGACTTCCTGCACTTCCTCAACCTTCCACGCCGATGGTATTTTTCCCGTTTCCATATTGCCATGTTCGTGCGAACCTTATCGGGAGACAACCGATTTCAAACCATGCCAGATCCATTCACCCACCTCGAAGACTTCAGCGAAGACATCATTGCCAAAGCCCAGGACGGCTTGCGAATGACCAACCGTGAACTTGCCGACCGGGCAGGAATTGAGCTGTCCACGGTAAAGGCCCTCAAAAATGGATCGATCGACGAGGAAGCCCTCATTCGCGTCGCTTCCGCCCTCCAGCTGCACGGAGAACGCCTCATCACATCGGCCCGCAAGTCGTGGCTCCCCGAGACAATCGAGTGCCCTCACCTCACTACCTTTACGAGCGAGTTCCGCTCAATGACCGTGAACGCCTACCTCCTCACTTGCCCTGACCATCGTGGAGTGCTCTTCGATACAGGAGTCGACGCCCAACCGATTTTCCAACATCTCGAGGAAAATGAAATCGAGCTCGAAGCCCTCGTTCTCACCCACGGACATCTGGATCATGTCGCCGTGATGGAGCCCATTCTTAAGGCTTGGCAGAAGATTCCCGTCTTCGCCCACCCCTCGGAGAACATCGACTCGGCCCAACCCCTCCATTGGGGAGAATCGTTTGAAGCGGGACCTTTCCGCCTCCGAAGCCTATCGACTCCAGGACACACTCCCGGTGGAACCTCTTTCTTTGTTGAGGACCAGAGTCCACCAATAGCAATTGTGGGAGACGCCCTCTTTGCCGGCTCAGTCGGGGGTTGTGCGGGGGACTACGATCATGCCCTTCAGTCAATCCGGGAGAACATCCTCACCCTTCCACCCGAGACCATTCTCTGCCCCGGCCATGGCCCGACGACGACCGTCGCCGAGGAAAAACAACACAACCCCTTCTTCCCAAACTGATGTGGCGCGACGTATCCAAAGGACAACTCTTTCAAGGCGATGTCTTTGAAGGCCTCGCCGCCTGGACCGGGGACAAAGCGCAATGCATTGTCGCGGACCCTCCCTATTTTCAGGTCCAAACCAAGGAGGAGTGGGACAACCTTTGGCCAGACGAAGAGGCCTATCTCGATTGGACCGCCCAATGGGTAAAAGCGGCCTCTCAGCATCTGGCGCCCGATGGAATTCTCTACATTTTCGGGCAGCCCGGCAAAAGAGAACACGTCTGGCTCAAAGTCTGCGCCCATCTCGTCGACACCCTCGCCTTCCATGACCTCATCGTCTGGGACCGCGCTGTCGGCTACAACGAACGCCGCGACTCGTTCACCCCGCAATTCGAAATGATCCTCGCCCTACGCCACCCTGAGGCGAACAAGGTGTTCTTCGACAAAGATGCTGTCCGCATCCCCTATGACGAGAAGACGATCCAGACCTATCTCCGCGACAATCGCTACAAAGACAAGGAAGCTCGGGAAAAACACCTACGTCGTGGGAAATACGCCACCAACATCCTCCGCGTCCCCTCTCTGAAAGGAAGCTCCAAGGAGAAGATTGGCCATCCGACTCAAAAACCCATTTCTCTCATCGATCAACTGATCCGCTCCAGCTCCAAGCCGGGGGATCTCGTTCTCGACCCCTTCCTCGGAAGTGGAACCACCTCCGTCGTCTGTGAACGCACTGACCGCCGCTGGATTGGCATCGAATCGAGCGGGGACTATGTCCAAATGACCGAAGAGCGACTGGCCACCTTGTTTCCCTAATTAGGCGAAAAGTCTGGTCGCGAAGACTACGCCTCCAGGCTCTGGATGTATCCAGATGTGCGGGGACTTCAGTTGCAGCCCATCCTGAGAGGAAACCACGCAGAGGTTCAGGGGAACGCGGTGCTTCAGCCCTCGTTTTCGGAATGTTTTCTTGGTTATGCACGCAGGCCGAGCGCTGCCCTCCCGAAAGTCCGAGGGAAATCGAATCGTTTTGTTTTAAAACCACCGTCACTTTTCATCCCCCCAAAGAGCCCACAGGATCACTTTCAGAAAGGGCAATTTCCCGGAGAGAATTTGTTGGCCATTTCAGCCAAATTTCACAAAGCTGCACCTATATCCGAACTACCCCATCTTCTCCCGAGACAACGGGAAAGACATCTACTAACCCCAGAATTCGATCATGAGTGAAGCCGTGCTCCCCGAACCTGTTCACAAAACGCTATCTCAAGTAGAAGCAAATTTCGCGAACTCGACCCTCAAACCCCTTAGCGGATTCACCATCGGCATTGTCGCCGCCATGTCGGGGGTTCTCTTTGGCTTTGACGCATCGATTGCCGCAGCCTGCGGGACCTCCGTCAATACCCACTTTGGCATCACGAATTCCCCCGGCCTCATGGGCCTCTGGGTGGGATGCGTTCCCCTCGGGGCACTCTTCGGTGCGATGCTGGGTGGGAAAGTATCCAGCACTCTCGGTCGGAAAAAGGGACTCTTGCTCAACGCCCTTCTCTTCATCGCCGGCATCGTCCTCGCCGCGGTCTCTCCGGGCTTCTGGGTATTCGTCGTGGCCCGACTGTTGATGGGACTGGCCATCGGAAATTCGGCCGTCATCACTCCCATGTACATGGCCGAAGTGGCTCCCCCGGAAAATCGGGGAAGGATTCTCTTCATGTATCAGCTTTCCATCGTCATCGGGATTCTGGTCTCGTTCATTGTCGGAGTCACCGTCGATAGCCTCATTCCCAATGACGACGTAAATTGGCGGGTAATGATTGGAGTCGGTTTGATCCCTGCCTTCATCTTTCTCTTTGGCATGTTTCGCATGCCCAACAGCCCCCGCTGGCTTATCGAAAAAGGCCGATGGGCACATGCCCACGAAATCCTCCTCAGGATGATGGACCGAAGTGAAGCCCGCAAGACCTTCAGCGAGATTCACGAGAACGCGGTAAAGGACGAGAAGGTTTCGATCAAGAGCCTGTTCAGCAAACTCTTCTTCCCGGTCATTCTTCTCGGATTCTTCCTCCAATTCTTCCAACAATCGACCGGCATCAACGCCGACATGTACTTCGGCCCCGAAATTTTCCGGGAAGGTGGCTTTAGCCAAACCGCCAGCATGTGGGCGCAAGTCGCAATGGGGATGGTCAACCTTATCGCCACGATAGTCTCCATCTTCCTGGTCGACCGTCTTGGGCGGCGTAAACTGATGATGATCGGGGTCAGCGGGATTGTCCTCATGCTTTGCGTGCAATCGTATCTCTTCCACGCCTACGACAGCCAGCGCAGCACTCTCCAGCAAACGGTTTCCAACACGCAGACAGCCGAGGCTACCCAACGCCCGGTCCTCCCCAACACCGGGGCAGCTGTCATCCACAAGGGATACACCCAATCGAAAGCCTTGATCTCGCCGGATGCCAAAACCAGCATCACCGACGCCGCGTCCAAAGTCGCCGCTAGCGTTTCCTCGCATCCGACGCAGACCGTCACCTACCTGATTTTTGGCAGCATTCTCCTTTACATCGTCTTCTTTGCGATCAGTGCTGGCCCCCTCTGCTGGTGTATTATCTCCGAGATTTTCCCCATGCATTTGCGGGGGATCGGAATGTCCATCGCGGTCGCAGCCAACTGGCTCGTCGACTATTTCGTCAGCCAACTTTTCCCGGTGATGAAACAGGATCTTGGGATGACGGTGACCACACTCATCTACGCAGCCTTCACCACCTTGGGCCTCGCCCTCGCCGCGAAATTCCTGCCAGAGACCAAAGGCGTGCCCCTCGAAGAAATCGAACGCAATATCTACGCTGGCAAGCCTCTCCGCGAAATCGGTGTTCCCTCGGGGAAATAAGAGACTGGAAACAGTCCTAGGATAGATTTCGCTTCCCAGGGCTCATCGCAGATGAGCTCTAGGGGCGGCTTGGTGTCCGTGGTTCGAGCACAAGCTTGGCAGGATCCTACTGCTCAATCACCAGCCCCAATAAGTCCGCTCAATCAATCCTCACCACGTCGGTTGAGGACGATCTCCTTCGGCCATGCCGCACTACTGAGATCCAGCAAGTAGGTAACCGTCTTCGCGATATCTTCCGGCGTCAGAACATCCGGTCCACTGGCTCCTGTCAGCGGAGTGGCCACCATCGCCGGACACACTGCTGCTACGCGAATTTGATCTTCAGCGCCCTCATCGGCCATGGCCCGACTGAGGCCCATGACACCGTGCTTGGAAGTAGCATAGGCCCCCACGCCCGACCAAGCTTCCACTCCGCAAAGCGAGGAAATGTTAATGATCCCGCCCCTCAAACCGTTCTCAGGAACGACCTCATTCTCCAACATTGAGGCATAGGCGGAACGCGAACACCAGTAGGTCGAGTACAGGTTCGTCTTCATCACTCGATCAAAGGTCTCGGTATCCGTATCCATGATCTTTCCTCCGGCCCCGATACCCGCATTATTGACCAAGAGCTCGACGCCTCCAAATTTCTGCACGGCGGTCTCGATCAATCCGTGGCACTCACTCTCTTTCGACACGTCGACCGAAATCGGCAGGGCCTCTATCCCGAAGCGATCCGCAACCTCCGCCGCGACTCTCTCGTTCTCTTCCTGACGCCGACCAGCGACAACAACGTTCATTCCCCGGGCGGCCAAAGCGTAAACGATCGCCTCGCCGATTCCGCTATTCCCTCCAGTGACGATCGCGGTCTGATTTTTTCCAAACATGGATATAGCCTAATCCGACGACTCCAATTTCTCAAATTCGATCTTGAAGATCCAGCGTTTCCGACAGCCCATCGGACTGTAACCGGCTGAAAACCTCGCCGATCAGATAAATCGATCCCGTCAATAGAACAGGATCCGGCCCCTCGGAAAACCGAGCGCAATCTCCCCCGGGGAAAAGCTCTTCGACCGAGGTCTCCAGAACCTCTCCCTGAAAGCTAGCAGGCACCACGCTCCTCATTTCATCGAAGCTCAGGGCTCGGGGCTGAGATGGCCGAACGATCAAAATCCTCCTTGCGTAGGGAGCGACTACTCTCAGGACCGCCCACGCCCGGGCCAATCCAAGGCTGCCGACGACCACCTCCAATTCACCGCGGGGACTGCCGAATCGCCCCTGAAGATTCTCGGCCAGCACTTCCGCACCTTGGGGATTGTGGGTGCTATCAAAAATAATCGAGCGAGATCCGACCTTCCGTTCTTCCCAGCGGCCCGACCAAACGGTGTTTTGGAAAGCCGATCGCATATCACATGGATCCAATGGAAAACGCGTTCGCACAACTTCCAGTGCAAGCTGGGCGGTCCCGGCATTCCATCGTTGAAACCGACCGACCAAATTGGTCTCCGGCAACTCCGCCTCCCGAAAACGATCCCTCACCGAATGCACCGGACAGCTGAGCTCCGCAGCTCGCTCTCTCACGACCCCTTCCGCATCCGATGGAAGCAATCCCATCACCACGGGAATTCCCGCTTTCAAAATCCCGGACTTTTCACCCGCTATCTTCGTAATCGTTTCTCCGAGAATCTCGGTGTGATCCAAACCAATGGAGGTGATGATGGAAACCTCGGGAGTTACAATGTTAGTCGCATCCAAACGCCCTCCCAATCCCACTTCGAGCATCGCGCAATCGACCGACTCCTCCGCGAACTGAAGAAAGGCCATCGCCGTCATAAATTCAAAAAAACTGGGATAGTCATCATCCGATTCCTGCACGACTTTTCGCGCCGCTTCTCGCAACATCTCTGTCAGACGAATAATCCTTTCTTCCGTCAACGGTTCGCGGTTCACCTGAACCCGCTCCCCCAGATGCACCAAGTGCGGAGACGAATAGAGCCCAGTCTTCAGCCCTCCTCTACGCAAGGCCGATTCCAGAAGAGCACAAACCGATCCCTTCCCATTGGTCCCCGCCACGTGGATCACCGGAAACTTTCTCTGCGGATGCCCGAGAGCCTCGGCCAGTCTCTCCATCCTCCCGATGCCGTACTTCGATCCACGATTGCGCAGCCCGAAGAGAAAATCTCGCACTTCAGGAAAAGACGGGATGGCATCGGAATCTGATAGACTCATGCTCCCAACTTTCCGAAGAAACCTCCGGGAGACAAGCGGATTGCTTGTCCGCCTCCCCGCTCAGGTTTCGGATCCAGCGGAACCCGACCAATCTCCACTCTCCACGAGGATCCCGCCCTCACGCTGAATCTTCTCGCGACTCATCTCGTAGGACCACACCCGCTCGGTCTTCTCCACATCACAACGCTCTACATCGACCCGCAGTCTCACGTAATCATTGGCCTCGACTGAGGGATTCTCCGGATCAAACCCTTCGAGAGAATCGATCCCCTTCAACGCTGCGATATCGCGGAGCTTGAGAATGAAGCCATAGATCCAACGATCTCCACCGAATTGAGCCGCCGGATACCCGACAGAAAGATGATAAACCTGGCCCCGCACCCGGGCTGGCCACCACTGCTCGACCTTTCCCTCACAAAACTGAGGCCAATAGAAGCCACCTGGCTTCAACGTCCCGTAGACAAAGACCTGAAGATCTTCAAACCATCCTATTTCGCTCGTAGACATCTCTATCAAAATTGAAAGGAACCCGATTTGAAGCGAATCCGAACAGCGAAAATTCAAAAAGAAATTTCCGAAAAGCTCCGATCGGAAACCACTCCAAGCAGAAGCTTGAATCCGTCGTTCCGAAAATCTCGGAGCGTAACTATAAGTGCGGGAATTTTTGGAGCAAATTGATCCCATTTCCCTCGGCCTTTCAGGAGCGCAGCTCTTTAGCCTGCGTGCGTAAGGACAATAACCTGGGAAATACGCGGGCTCAAAGCACCGCGCTCCCATGAACCTCTCCGCAGATTTCACACAAAATCGATGTAATTGGCTGATGGAGTCCACGCACTTCTGATCTCCCACCCCCATCCTCACGATTCAGTCGTTGACCCTCCCCCGGCAAAGAGGAGGATAACATTTGCATGAAAGCATCGGACTTTTTCGACATCGCCCCTGATCATCCTATTCGTTCCTGGTTCTCTCTCGAGGAAGCTCCTTGGGCCTGGCTTCCCCAGATCAAGGACGCGTTGGCCGGAATCGAGTCCCGGCTTCCGGCATCCGTTCCGCCCGGTCTCCACATCGAAGGCCCGGTCTTCTTCGAAGGTGAGGTCAAACTCCCGCCTTTCGGATCCATTACCGGACCGGCATGGATCGGCAACGGCTGCGAATTGCGGCCTGGGGTCTATATTCGCGGAAACGTCTTTGCCGGCCGGAATTGCGTTCTCGGCAACTCGTGTGAATACAAGAACTGTATCCTCCTCGACCACGTTCAGACCCCTCATTACAATTACATTGGCGATTCCGTTCTCGGCAATCGGGCCCACCTCGGCGCTGGCTCCATTCTCTCCAACCTCCGATTCGATCAAAAGCCCGTCGTCGTCCGGACGGCCGAAGGATCCTCGGAAAGTGGCCTTCGCAAATTTGGAGCGATCCTTGGAGATGGTGCAGAAGCCGGATGCAACGTCGTCCTCCAGCCAGGCACCGTCCTGGACAGAAATTCTGCGGTCGCCCCTGGTCTCGCCTACGGCGGCTATCTTGAGGCGGAAAATATCGCTTTCTGGAAGCCTAGCTTCCGCAAGCTCCACCGCAGCGTTCTCGAACGTTGAAGCACTGCTGGGCCAGAACGCTTAGTCCCCCAGAACCGACAGAACTTCCCGGGGAGAACTGACTAAATCGTCCGCTCCCGCCTCTCTCAGCTCTCGCTCCGAGCCGAAGCCGTAAGTGACCCCGACCGCGCGTAGCCCATTTGCCTTGGCGCCGATCACATCATGAAGGCGATCACCGATCATCCACGTCTTCTCGGCAAGGAGATCCTCTACGGCAAGAACGTTGCGGATTAAGTCTGCCTTTTCCGCAAAGGTTCCGTCGAGGTGACTCCCATACATCTGCACAAAGAATGGGCTTAGACCGAAATGCTGCAGGATCCGGCGCACAAACACCTCAGGCTTCGAACTCGCAACAAAGAGTTTCATTCCCGCCTTCGACAATTCATCGAGAACATCCGGCACCTCCGGATAAACCGAGTTCTCGAAAAGCCCGATCGTCGAGAATCGCTCCCGGTAGTGCCGTAGTGCTTCCTCACACACGTCTTGTGAGTCGTCTTCCAGAAGAATGACGAAAGACTTCAAGAGCGGAGGCCCGATACACCAGAGCAAATCGTCTCTTGGAGGAGCCTCTCTCCCCATTTTTCCCAATGCATACCGCAAACATTCCGTAATCCCAGGCTTCGGATCCGTCAGCGTTCCATCCAGGTCAAAGAGTAGATTTTCCGGTTTCACTTCAGCACACTGCATCTCGACTCAGAAGAAGGCGAGCCCACTCAGTTTCGAGACGGCCCCTTCCGATTCCGGGTGGAGCGAAGATCAAGCAACAGCCTCTGCGCCACGGAAATATTTTCTGAACCCATTTTATGGTCCGCATGGGGCGGAAGAGACACCTGCAGGAAGAGTTCTTCGAAAGACGCCTCTCATCTGCTCCGAGATTTCCAGTTGCTCTTTGACCAGACATTTACGAACTTTTCTCTATGACCGATCACATTTCTTCCGAAGGGGCAAAAAAAGGAATTTTCCGTTCAGAAATGGCCCTCTGGGTCGGCATACTGACCACCCTGATCTTTTTTACCGTTGGGGCCTCTTGGGTAAAAGAGCTCGGAAGCGGGATCGCCGCCGGGGGAATTTTTCTCTGGCTCTTCGCGGTAATGCTCTGGCTCAGCTTCGGCGTCGTCAAACATGCGGAATGCCTCGCCGTAAAGCTGGGAGAACCCTTCGGCACTCTGATCCTCACACTCGCCGTCATCAGCATCGAGGTGGTGATGATTTCCGCAGTGATGATGACCGGGAAGGAGAATCCAACCCTCGCCCGCGACACCATGTTCTCCGTGGTCATGATTGTTCTGAACGGGATGCTCGGGGTTACGCTCCTTCTCGGAGGACTCCGCCACCATGAGCAGAACTACAATCTACGCGGTGTCCGTTCCTATACCGGCGTTTTGGTCGCACTCGGCTTTCTCTGCCTGATCCTTCCCCGCTTCACTCAATCCGCTCCCGGCGGAGAGCCATCCGATTTGATGGCTTTTTACCTCATCCTCGTCTCGATTTCACTCTACGGGGTTTTCCTCTTTCTCCAATCGACCCGACACAGTGCCTTTTTCAAAAACCCGGAAGAAATCGATTCCGACCATGAAAGTCACGGCCATGAGGGTCTCGAAATTCGATCAATCGGATTTCATGTCGGGTTGCTGGTGCTCACCATGCTCCCGATCGTACTCCTTTCCAAGAAAATGGCGCTCGTGGTCGACTTTGGTATCAGTGCCACGGGAGCCCCTGAACCCCTCGCCGGATTTCTCGTTGCCATTCTCGTTCTCTCGCCCGAGGCCATGGCCGCTATAAAAGCCGCGCTGAACAATCAACTGCAGCGCACGGTTAACATCGCACTGGGTTCTGCCCTCGCGACCATCGGCCTCACCGTTCCGGCAGTCCTCCTCATTAGCGAAATCACCGGCAAGCATATCGAGCTCGGGCTGGAGCCAGCCGGAATCGTTCTTCTCGTGGCGACCTTCATGGTTGCCGACTCGACCTTTGGCAGCAAGCGGACCAACACCCTCTCCGGCGCCGTCCATCTCGTCCTCTTCGCCACCTACGTGATTCTGATCTTCGATTGATCTACGACTCGCTGGCATCACAGCGGCCCAATCTACCGAAAACAGGGAGAATACAGACCGCATAAACCCACCGATTCCAGCGCGGTGGCCCCCCGAGATCGTTCGGCGGGCTCGTCTAGCCAGTCGCAAAAGGCACTCCTCCAATCCATTGCAATCCGTCGAGAACTCATCATCCTAGAACCCAATGTGGAACACCCTTTTTTATCTGCGCAACCGACTCGCCGAATGCCTATGGCTCCGCCCATTGGTCATGTGCATCGTCTCAGTGCTCGCCCTCGTCGTCGCCTACTACGCAGGAACTTGGTTTGAAGGGGATCACTTTCCCGAGATCAGTGCCGACACCCTAAAAGTCCTTCTCGGCGTTCTCACATCAGGGATGTTGGTCATCGCGACCTTTGCCGCCGGAGCAATGATCTCTGCCTACGCCTCGGCCAGCCAAACAGCCACCCCGCGGGCCTTTCCGGTCATCCTCTCGGATGATGTCTCCCAAAACGCACTCTCTTCCTTCGTCGGAGCCTTTCTGTTTGCCGTCATCGCCCTGCTCGCGGTGATGAATGACATTTTCCATGCGGGAGCCAGATTCCTTCTCCTCCTCCTAACCCTTGGAGTCTTCTGGGTAGTCGTCATGACCTTCATCCGCTGGGTTGACCGAATTGCCCGCCTCGGGAGACTCGGCACCACCCTCGGGCAGGTCGAAGAAACCGTCACCCGCTCGATCCAGCATTATCAGGCCTCATGGCTTTGGAAAGCCTGCCCACCGGACCCCAATCCAAAAGGCTTGGGCATTCACCAATCACAAATCGGATATTTACAGCGAATCGACTGGCCTCGCCTTCAAGAAATCGCGGAAGAGGCGAATCTTCGCATCCAGATTCTCGCCCTTCCCGGAAAATTTGTAACCCCGGACCAGTGCTTAGCCATCCTTTCTGGAAAATCGAAAGAGGACCTGAACGCCAAGGAAATCAACGAGATCCAGAATGCCTTCCACATCGGGGACAAGCGAATGTTCGACGAAGACCCCCGATTTGGATTCGTAGTTCTCTCCGAAATTGCCAGCCGCGCGCTCTCCCCTGCGGTCAACGACCCTGGAACCGCGATCCAGATCATCGGTCAGTTCGTCCGTCTTCTCCACCTCTGGAAGAATCCCACCCGCGAATTCAACCCAGAGAAGCAATCCCGGTTTGACCGACTCCAAGTAGCGCCCATCTCTCTCGAAGGGATTTTCGAAGACGCCTTTCTCGGTATCGAGCGGAACGGGGCCGAATTCAAGGAAGTGATGATCCGCCTGCAAAAAGCCTATCAGGCCATTGGGAAGATGGATGAAGAACTCCAAGCTCTGGCTTCCCAGCATGCTCAACAGACCCTTCGACGCGCGGAAGAAGCCCTCGCTTTCGATGAGGATTATCAGGCTGTGAAGGCGATCTGTAAGCCAGAGAACCCGTGACCTTTCTTGCCCTGTATATAATCTCCGGACTCATTTCTTACCTCTGGCTCAATCGCAAAACAAAGGAGGGGGTGCAACCCGCGTACGGCCTGTTCATGCTGAACGGCTTTGGTATTTGGATCGTCATCTTTCTCTGGCCCATCATCATTCCTTTCACAGTAATCGATAACGCGATCCAAGAACGGGAATTGAATAGTCGGAGAAATCAGGAAGAACCGCAAAGAGTCGACATGGGTCGAGAAATCGGAAAATTGGGTGAAACTCTGACAGCCCAAAGCCCTACCGGACGAGTATGGGTTGACGGCAAAGAATATGAGAGTCGATCCACTCGCTCGTTCATTTCCAAAGGGAAAAAGATTCGCGTCGTGGGGCACTCCATGGACTACCTCCAGATCGAAGGAGTAGATTCAGACATCACACACCGCTCTGATCGTTCCCGCAGAAAAACTTAAGTGTTGGGCCGATTCCGATTGATGAAGAATCCTCCCCCAACCGACCAAACCGACCGAGGGAACAGCCCTGCCTCGATCTGGCGATAAGAGAATCCAAGGCTGATTGCGGTGAGTCTCTCTCTTTAATCCATACCAACAGGATTCTCTTCCCTGGGCGGATGCAGGAAGAAGGGACCGGCAGGAAGCAACGAGGCAATAAAGGCAATCAAAACGAAACGGCGACTCCAGCCTAGCCTGATCCAGCAGAGACCGAGGATGACCATATAGGCAATGAAGAGAGCCCCGTGAGCCCAGCCAACGACTTGCACGGCCATCTCGTAGCCTGCCAGATATTTGAGCGGCATCGCCACCAAGAGGAGAACCAAATAGGAAATCCCTTCCAAAATTGCGACTCGATGAAACCATTCTGCCATAGTAACTGACGCAATTCGGAATCGGCTTATTTGCAATGCCAATCGACTGAAGAGGAGGAGACTCGGATTTGCAAAATATGGGAAACTAGAAAATGAAGCCTCAAAATCAACGATCCCCTGATCACCTATCCAAGGGGGCCCCTCAAGCCTCCGCACACGGCTTCAGCAGACAGGCTTTTCCCAGCCTTTCGACCAGCAAGGGAGGAGTCTGGAACACACACCTTTCAGCTCCATTACTTGAGCGTCAGGCCTCCGCATTGGAACGCGGAATTCATTCCGCCCCGCATGCCTCTCGGCCTATTCAGCTTGAAAATAGCCCCCTAACCTAAGAAACCGTCTCAGTCGGGATGAACCCCAAGTAACCATTCTCCCCTCCTCCCAAAACGGGCCGGGTCGTGCGAATGCGCGCACCGAGCATTCCCATTAGTGAATAGAGGCCAAAGTAAGCCCGATTGACATAGAGACCGTGCGCGGAACCCCGACCGGAACCAACCTTCCGGATTTCCGGGTCGTTGCCAGTGCGCTCCCCAAATTCACGAACTTCTTCGAGGTAGCCGGGATCGCCGAAATCAAACTCACCTTCGACAAAAGGACGGGAAAGGAGCTGCACGGATTCGCGGAACATGGCCATTAAAACCTCTCGGGCGCGCTCCGAATCGGAATCGAGAACCAGATCGAGATTCCGCAACGACTTTTCCAGCAGGGCCGGATCCGTGGCAACGCCGGGCTCCAACAAGCGAAAATAGGCTTCGTGAAAATCGTCGGGGATCTCTTTCACACACCCGAAATCAAGAACCCACAACTCCCCATCCTTAACAAAGAAATTTCCGGGATGAGGATCGGCGTGAAAAGCTCGCAAAGCGTGGACCTGGTGATGATAGAAATCCCACAAATGCTGCCCGATACGATTCCGCAACTCCGGCGCAGGATCGGTTTCAATGAATCGGTCGAGAGGAACTCCTTCGACCCACTCCATGGTGAGAATGCGTCGAGTCGAATACTCGGGAAAATACCTCGGAATACGTACTGGCACCGAGCCCAGAGTCCGCTCCGCAAGGTCGGTCCCCCTTCTCCACTCCATCTCATAATCGGTCTCCTCAATGAGCCGGGCTTTCACCTCCTCAAGGTAGGGGTCGATTTCGGCCGCTGAGAGTTGGAATAAACGCATGGCAAACGGGCGGACTAGACGCAGATCGTTCTCCAAACTGGCGGCGACTCCTGGATACTGCACTTTGACCGCAAACTCCCGACCGTCCTTAACCGCTTTATGCACCTGACCAATCGAAGCTCCACTCACGGCTTCCCGACTGAACTCGTCAAAAATTTCCAAAGGGCTTCGCCCAAACTCCCGACGAAAGGTTCGCTCGACCAAGGGATAGGACAATGGCGGCGCTTGGTAATGAGCTTTTGAAAACTCCGTCGCGTAGGCCGTTGGCAGCAAGGCCGTGTCGATGCTCAACATTTGGGCAATCTTCAAAGGCCCGCCCTTCAACCGACTCAAGGCGCCATAGGAATCCGACGCATTGGCGCGATGCAGGCTCTCACGGTCATCCTTTCCGGTCACCAAACGCTTGGCGCGGTACCGGGTGTAGTTCACACCGATCTTCGCACCCGCATTGACCAAGGCAGCTGCACGCCCGATCTTTCCCTTGGGGATCGAGGTCTGCTCTTTCATCACTTCTTTCCGGAAAGAAACCGGAAAAAATCAGCCGCCGACTCGGGGATCCGGGTGTCAGCCAGATCGAAAAAGAGCCGGGACGACTTTTCAACGAAAGCATCGGTACTCTCGAAATTCTCCGAATCATCCTCCAAGTGGTATTTCAAGATCGCCCGAAAATGCCCATAGAGGAGCTTCGCCACCTTTTTATCTGCCTTCAACTTCGTGGCCAGCTTGCCTTCTCCCACCTCTTCAGCTGCGACTGGTTCCGCCCACTCCAAGAAGGATTTCCGGAATCGTTCCAACGTTTTCGGATCGGGTGCTGGGAACTTCCTGGGAAACCGCGCCAGATACCAAGACCTTTGTCCCCGGATCGCTTCGAGAAAGGTATAGAAAAAAGCCAAAGCTTTCTGCCTCGGTGGATAAGTCGCATACTCCTCATCCGCCTCCAGCATTTCCCGAACGTGGTGCAACCGCTCGGCCCAGATAGCTCCCTCCAGAGACTCCAATGTCGGGAACTCGGCAAAAAATTCTTCCTCACCGATTTCCAGCAAGCGACAAAAGGCGAAAACGGAAGGCGGCGGCTTGCCATTCTCTAAAACGTAAATCCGATACGTTTCCATCCACTTCGAAAGATCCCGCTTTTCTGCCGCTTCTGCCATGGAGGAAAAGGGAAGCGAAAGCTCGGCAATTTCAAGTACGGCCCACCGAATCCTAGCGATGCAGAACGAGGAAAAACCATTGCGGCGGACATCCAAGGTGGGAAGGTTGCTTTAGCACCCTCCTTCTTCCTCTGGCCAACCGTAGAAATGGCTATCGCAATTCCTCTCCGGCGCTTTGGGGCCGTAACGCGAGGGCTACGGCCCCAAAACTATCAAGGCGTCCGAAAAAAAGGCGCTCCTCCTTTCGGAGAAGCGCCTGATAAATTGAGTTGGACTCGGGGTCTTAGACCGCTTGTTCGCTGGTCTCTTCCTCGGTCGGTTCCGCTTCGGCTTCGAGGCCCAAGGTATCGATCCTCAGGTGACGATAGGCAGGGAGACCGGAACCGGCGGGGATCAGATTCCCCATGATGACGTTTTCCTTGAATCCCTTGAGATCGTCGGACTTGCCGAGGGTGGCAGCGTCGGTGAGAACGCGAGTCGTTTCCTGGAAGGATGCAGCCGAGATGAAACTTTCGGTTTCGATCGAGGCCTTGGTAATACCGAGGAGAACGGGCTCGGCTTCCGCAGGCTTACCACCGGCTTCTTCCAAGCGCTCGTTTTCTTCCATGAACGTGAAGCGATCGATTTGCTCACCCCAGAAGAACTCGGAGTCACCCGGATCGGTGATCCGGACCTTCCTCAGCATCTGAGAGAGGATCACTTCGATGTGCTTGTCGTTAATGGTCACACCCTGGAGACGATAGACCTTCTGAATTTCGGTCAGGAGGTATTCCTGAACGGCGTTCGGTCCGAGAATCTCGAGCATTTCGTGCGGATCGGCGGCGCCTTCAGTGAGGTGCTGCCCCTTGGTCACGTAGTCCCCGGGCTGCACGATGAGGTGCTTGCCGTGCGGGATGAGGTGTTCTTCGGTTTCCTCGTCATCCTTGGTGATGCCGTTGTTGGCGACATCATCCGGATTCATCTTGGTCACGAAGAGGCGGCGCTTGCCGCGAACCGTTCCCGAAATCACGACGCGACCGTCGATCTTCGCCATGTCAGCGGCTTCCTTCGGACGGCGGGCTTCAAAGAGCTCGGCCACGCGGGGAAGACCCCCGGTAATGTCCTGCGTCTTGGAGGCCTGACGCGGAGTCTTGGCGAGCCATCCACCACGGTCGACGTCGTCCCCTTCTTCGACCACGATCTGAGCACCGACCGGAATCGCATAGGTAGCGATTTCCTTGTCGCTCTCGTCGAGGATCAAAACTTGAGGATTCAAGTCTTCCTTGTGCTCGATGACCACGTTGGTAATCCCCTGCGACTCAGGATCCTGCTCACGCTTAATGGTGACCCCTGGAATCATGTCGCGGAAGCCGATCTTTCCTCCCTTTTCAGAGAGAATCGGAACACTGTGCGGATCCCATGCGGCAAGGAGTGTGCCGGGCTCGGCTTCTTCTCCGTCAGTAACGAAGAGAATCGAACCGACTGGAATCTTGTAGTTTTCCAGCTCCTTGTCGTTCGCATCGGTGATGCTGATCGTACCCGTCTTGTTGAGAACAACGTAACGTCCGTCGGCCGTCTCCACCTTGCGGAGATCTTCCGAGTAGTTCACTTTACCTCCCTTACGGATGACGATCTTCGGATCGCGGAGAACCTGGCTGGCGATCCCTCCGATGTGGAAGGTACGCATGGTCAGCTGGGTGCCCGGCTCACCAATCGACTGAGCGGCGATAATCCCGACAGCGGTTCCGATATCAACGGTGCGGCTGGAGGCCGGGTTGATTCCGTATTCGCGGGCGGTGATCCCATCACGCTGACGAGTCGTCAACGGGGAGAGAATCTTGATCCGCTCGATGCCGAGGGTCTCGATTTTCTTACCCACCGATTCGCTGATCTGCTCGCCGCCTTTGACGAGGATCTCAGAAGGCTCGGTTGGGTTCGGCACGTCGTCCGCAGAAGTCCGTCCGACAATTCGTTCGGCCAGGCCAACAATGGTTTCGTCACCATCCATGATCGCGCGCTTCCAGATCCCGTTACGGTTTCCGTCGTCGTCGCAGGTGGTGATGCAATCCATGGCCACGTCACAGAGCTTACGGGTAAGGTAACCCGCATCCGCAGTCTTAAGCGCGGTATCGGCCAATCCCTTACGAGCACCGTGAGTGGAGATGAAGTATTCAAGAACGGTCAGACCTTCGCGGAACGAAGAAAGAATCGGGCGTTCGATAATATCACCGGACGGCTTGGCCATCAGTCCGCGTTGACCGCAAAGCTGACGAACCTGCTGCTTATTACCACGAGCACCGGAGTGCATCATGAGATAAACCGGATTGACCTTATCGACCGTCGAGTTCGCTTCGAGACCGGTGTAAACCGCTTCAGCAATATCGTCGGTGAGCTTCGACCAGATCGCGATGATCTTATTGTATCGCTCACCCGGAGTCAGCTGCCCCTTGCGGTACTGCTTTTCCACTCCGTCGATCTGCTTGCGCGCTTCCGAAATCATCTTCGGCTTCGAAGGCGGAATGATCATATCGTCGATCCCGATCGAGATCCCGGCGCGAGTCGCGGTCTTGAAACCAACTTCCTTCAGGCGGTCGAGAGTACGAATCGTCTCTTCCTGTCCGGTGACCCGGTAGGTCGCGAGAATGAGGTCGCCGAGCTTACCCTTCGGGGCCAGTTCGTTGTAGAAACCAACTTCGTCCGGCCAGATGGTGTTGAAGATCACACGACCAACGGTGGTGCGGAGAATCTTCTTCTCTGGCTTCCCGAAGGTGGTCTTCTTCCCGTAGTCTGGGTTCCGGATGTCGATCCAGTCATGCTTCTTGAGAACGTGCTCTGCCTCCGCGACCATGACTTCGTCAATGCTTCCCATGAGGGGAACATGAACGCCTTCAGCCGGCGGATTCTTCGGCTCCATGCTGAGGTAGTAGGAACCGAGCACGATGTCCTGAGACGGCGTGAGAATCGGCTTACCACTCGAGGGCGAGAAGATGTTGTTCGTCGCCATCATCAGCATCTTGGCTTCCATGACCGCCTCAATCGAGAGCGGCACGTGGACGGCCATTTGGTCCCCGTCGAAGTCGGCGTTGTAAGCCGTGCAGACGAGCGGGTGAACGCGGATGGCATCCCCTTCAATCAGAGTCGGCTCGAAGGCTTGAATCGAAAGGCGGTGAAGGGTCGGCGCACGGTTGAGGAGCACCGGATGGCCCTTGGTCACCTCTTCCAGAATGTCCCACACTTCGGGGGAACGTTTCTCGATCATCTTCCGAGCACCGCGGACGGTGTGGACGAAGCCGAGTTCCTTCAGACGACGAATGATGAATGGTTCGAAGAGGACGAGAGCCATCTTCTTCGGCAGACCGCACTGGTTGAGCTTGAGCTCAGGACCGATGACGATAACCGAACGACCGGAGTAGTCGACGCGCTTACCGAGAAGGTTCTGACGGAAACGACCCTGCTTCCCCTTGAGCATATCACTCAGGGACTTGAGGGGACGATTTCCTGCACCGGTCACGGCGCGGCCATGACGACCGTTATCAAAGAGAGCGTCTACAGCTTCCTGCAGCATGCGCTTCTCATTGTGGATGATGACGTCCGGAGTCTTGAGCTGCAGAAGGTTCCGCAGACGGTTGTTCCGGTTGATCACACGACGGTAGAGGTCGTTCAGGTCGGAAGTCGCAAAGCGGCCACCTTCCAAAGGAACGAGAGGACGGAGGTCTGGCGGAATGACCGGCAGAACTTGGAGAACCATCCAGCCCGGCTCAGACTTCGACTCGATGAAGCCTTGGATCACCTTGAGGCGCTTGGAGAGCTTCTTCTTGATCTGCTTCGAACGGGTGGCGTGCATCTGCTCGTGGAGTTCGTCCACGAGAGGCTCGAGATCCATCGTGCCGAGAACTTCGTGAACGGCCTCCGCACCCATCTTGGCGACGAATGCATCTTCCCCGTACTCGTCCTGAGCCTGAAGGTATTCCTGCTCGGTGAGCAACTGCTTCAACTCGAGAGGAGTGCGACCGGGATCGGTCACCATGTAGTTCTCGTAATAAACGACGCGCTCGAGGCTGCGTGCGGTCATGTCGAGAAGCAGACCGAGGCGACTCGGCATGCTCTTCAGGAACCAGATATGCGTAACCGGAACCGCGAGGTCGATGTGACCCATACGCTCACGGCGGACGCGGGAGACTGTAACTTCGACACCGCAGCGTTCGCAGACGGTATCCTTGTATTTAATTCCCTTGTACTTTCCGCAGCCGCACTCGTAGTCCCGAACCGGCCCGAAAATGCGCTGGCAGAAAAGACCGCCGGGCTCGGGTTTGAAGGTTCGGTAGTTGATCGTTTCCGGGTTCCGGACTTCCCCGCTACTCCATTCACGGATCGAGTCGGGCGAAGCGATCGCAATCGAGACGCTGTTGTAAAGTTCCTCGGGTTCGGCGGAAAAGCTTCCGCCTTTTTCTTCCATACTCATGACAAATCCTTTTCGGTTGCGATTACAACGACAGGGTTACCTTGCCACGCTTAACGTCGAGGCAGAGGCTCTGAATTTCCTTCATCAAAACGTTGAAGGACTGCGGCGTTCCGGCGGAGAGGCTGCGATCACCCTTAACGAGTGACTCGTAGATCTTCGTCCGGCCCTGGACATCGTCAGACTTGACGGTCAGCAGTTCCTGCAGCGTGTAGGCGGCACCGTAGGCTTCGAGAGCCCAGACCTCCATTTCCCCGAAGCGCTGACCACCATACTGAGCCTTACCACCCAACGGCTGCTGGGTAATGAGACTGTAGGGACCCACCGCACGGGCGTGAATCTTTTCAGCGACAAGGTGGTTCAGCTTCAACATGTAGATGTAGCCGACAACCACTTGCTGGTCGAGTTGTTCGCAGGTCTGACCGTCGTAGAGGATGCTCTTACCACTTTCCGGCAGCCCCGCATCGCGGAGATACTGACGAACCTTGGTCTCGGGAATACCATCGAAAATCGGCGTAGCGACCTTAATGCCCAACTTCTTACACGCCCAACCGAGGTGCGTTTCGAGAACCTGCCCCACGTTCATTCGACTCGGAACCCCGAGAGGATTCAGGCAGATTTCGATCGGCGTTCCATCCGGAAGGAACGGCATGTCTTCCTCGGGAACGATGCGGGCGACAACCCCCTTGTTCCCGTGACGACCGGCCATCTTGTCCCCGACCTGAATCTTACGCTTGGTGGCGACGTAAACCTTGACGCTCTTGATGACGCCTTGTTCGAGGTCATCCCCCTGCTCGACCGCGGTGATGCGGCGATCACGATCCTGCTCGATCTCGTCGAACTTCGTCTGGAAGCTCTTGACGATTTCCATGATCTTGATCCGCACTGGCGAAGGATCGATTTCGATGTGCTTCGAAACCTGAGCCAGCTTCCGGAGAAGAGTCTTGGTGATCTTGCGGTTTGCCGGGATGATGAGGTCACCGGTTTCCGAGTTCTTGACGTCGAGAGGAATCTTTTCCCCAAGAAGAATGTTCGAAAGCGACTCGGTCAGTTCTTCGCGCAGGCGCTCATACTGAACCTTGTAGTCTTCGTTGATCTTCTTCTTCTGACGGTTGCGGTCGGAAGCGGAGAGCTTCTCGGTTTCGCCTTCGACGCGGGTCGAGACCTTCACGTCCATGACGATCCCGGTCACACCGGAGGGAACCACGAGCGAAGAATCCTTCACGTCGGCAGCCTTCTCCCCGAAAATCGCGCGGAGGAGTTTTTCTTCCGGAGCGAGTTCGGTTTCGCTTTTCGGAGTGATCTTACCGACGAGAATGTCACCAGGCTTCACTTCCGCACCGACCCGGATGACACCGTTGTGGTCGAGGTTGCGGAGAGCTTCTTCCCCGACATTCGGAATGTCGTAGGTGATTTCTTCCGGTCCGAGCTTCGTATCGCGAGCCGTGACTTCAAAGTCCTCAATGTGAATCGAGGTGAAGATGTCATCCTTGATCATCTTCTCACTGAGAAGGATGGCGTCCTCGAAGTTGTAACCATTCCACGGCATGAAGGCCACGAGAACGTTACGTCCGATAGCGAGGTCACCTTGATCGGTGGCGGCGCCGTCGGCGAGGAGAGAACCTGGCTCAACTTTCTGACCCTTGTAAACGCGGGGCTGTTGGTTGAAGCAAGTTCCGGCGTTCGAGCGGAGGAACTTGCGCAGGTGATAAACGTAAACTCCCTTGTTGATATCGCTCTTCGGATTGCGGAGGAGCTTGCTGCTCGCTTCGCCGTCCGGAGTGATGATGATCCGGCGGGCGTCGACCGAGGCGATGACTCCATCAGCTTCGGCACGAATGACGGTCTTGGAATCGCTGGCTACGCGCCCTTCGATCCCAGTTCCGACAAACGGTGCTTCCGTCTGCAAAAGCGGAACCCCTTGACGTTGCATGTTCGATCCCATGAGCGCGCGGTTCGCATCGTCGTGCTCGAGGAACGGGATCAGACCCGCAGCCACGGAGACAACCTGCTTCGGCGACACGTCCATGTAATCGACGCGGTCACCCTCACACTCGAGGATCTGGTCGCGGAATCGGCAAGTGACCTTCCCGACAAAGTTTCCTTTGTCGTCGAGCTGCGAGTTCGCCTGAGCGATCACGTGCGGCTCTTCCTGGTCGGCGTTGAGGTAAACGACTTCGTCGCTGACCCGGCCATCCTTGACGACGCGGAAAGGAGTTTCGATGAAACCGAACTCGTTGACCTTCGAGTAGGTCGAGAGCGAGTTGATCAGACCAATGTTCGGACCTTCAGGAGTCTCAATCGGGCAGATCCGGCCGTAGTGACTCGGATGCACGTCTCGAACTTCAAACCCGGCGCGTTCACGATTCAGACCTCCCGGTCCGAGAGCGGAAAGACGACGCTTGTGGGTCAATTCCGCCAACGGGTTGATTTGGTCCATGAACTGAGACAGCTGACTCCGGGCAAAGAAATCACGGATGACCGTGCTCAGAGCCTTCGGGTTGATCAGCTTCTGCGGCATGATCGAGTCGACGCTTTGGTCGAGAAGAGTCATGCGCTCTTTGACCAAACGCTCCGTGCGGGCAAGACCGATACGGCACTGGTTGGCGAGAAGTTCGCCGACCGTACGCACACGACGGCTACCGAGGTGGTCGATATCGTCCACGTATCCATCGCCACGCTTCAGCTTAATGAGGTAGCGAGTGGATTCGACGATGTCCTCAACGTTGACCACGCGATTTTCAAGGTCGGTGGAAAGGTTGAGCTTCTGGTTGATCTTGTAGCGACCCACACGACCGAGGTCGTAGCGCTTCGGATCCTGCAATAGACGCTTCAGGAGAGCCTTGGCGTTGGCGGTTGTGGGAGGCTCACCAGGGCGGAGGCGCTTGTAGATGTCCTTGAGGGCTTCCTCCTCGTTACGAGTAGGATCCTTTTTCAGACAGCGGACAATCAGACCTTCGTCCGAAGTTGTGTCGATGACCGAGATCTTGGAGATTCCGGCCTTCTCGAACGAACGGATGGTGGTCTTGGTCAGCGGCTCGAAAGCACGCGCAAGAACCACTCCGCGCTCGGCATCGACGATGTCTTCGACGAGGATGAGGTTGGAGACGTTCTCCATGCCAAGCCCTTCGGATACGTTGAGCTCGCGGAGATCGTAGAAAAGATTGAGGATGTCGAAGTCCGAGCTGTAACCCATCGCACGCAGGAGCGTAGTGATGAGGAACTTGCGGCGACGGCGACGACGGTCCAGGTAAACGTAGAGCAGATCGTTTTGGTCGAACTGCGCTTCCAGCCATGTGCCCCGGTCCGGGATAATCCGGAAGGAGTGGAGCATTTTGCCGCTGGTGTGTGGTGCTTGCTCGAAGCAAAGGCCAGGCGAGCGGTGAAGCTGGGAAACGATCACACGTTCCGCTCCATTGATGATGAAGCTTCCGCGGGTGGTAATCATGGGCAGCTCGCCCATGTAGATTTCCTCTTCCTTCATCTGCTCCTCTTCGCGAAGCGAGAACTTCACGTAGAGACCTACAGAGTAAGTAACTCCGTCACGCAGGCATTCGATTTCGGAATATTTCGGCTCGGTCAGCTTGTAGCTCGAGAAGTCGAGCATGCAACGAGCGTCGTAGCTCTCGATCGGAAAGACGTCGCGAAATACAGATTGGAGCCCAACGTTTTTCCGTTGGCTCGGGGAAATTTCCATCTGCAGGAACTCGGTAAACGAGTCGATCTGGTTCTGGATAAGATTGGGTGGCTCAATGACCTCTTTCAGGCTTCCGAAGTTGATGCGTTCTGACATGGTGGCGATGATGCGGACAGGTTAGCGTAGATCCGAGGATACGGCGAGGACGCCGGGAATTAGAAACAGCACAGCCGCGCGGGAAAAACCCGCGCGGTCTGGCTGGAATTCGTTCTGTAAGAAAGAGCTTTCGATATTATTTGACCTCCACCTTGGCACCGGCGGCTTCGAGCTTCTTCTTGATCTCTTCCGCGTCGTCCTTCGTGGTGGCTTCCTTGACAGGCTTGGGAGCGCCTTCGACCAGTTCCTTGGCTTCCTTGAGCCCGAGACCGGTGATTGCGCGAATTTCCTTAATGACGGCAATCTTGTTGCCACCGAAGTCGGCGAGGATGACGTCAAATTCATCCTTTTCTTCTTCGGCTGGTGCATCGGCAGCAGCAGCTCCGCCAGCCGCTACAGCGACAGGAGCAGCAGCGCTAACGCCCCACTTTTCTTCCAGTTCCTTAACGAGACCTGCGATGTCGAGGACCGTCTGGGAGCTGAGCCATTCAATTACGTCTTCTTTTGTGATATCTGCCATAATTACCTCCTGAGCGGATAGGGACCGGTTTCGGCCTGTTTAAGAGGGAGCACCCTCCTACCCACTTCACTCTTGGTTGTTGGTTGTGTGTTGTTTGCTTTTCTTTCCTTCCCGTGGCCAATGGCCACCGGAAAAAATTAGTTGGACTCGCCTTTGTCGGCGTAGGCCTTGAGGACATTGACGACGCTTTGTGGAACCGCGTTGACGACGGTAACGAAGCGTTGTGCCGGAGTGTTGAGAAGCGAGAGGAACTTCGCACGGAGCTCGTCCAGACCGGGGAGGTCGGCGAGTTCGAGGAGTCCTTCGGTTTCCACGGCTTGATCACCGAGGAGGCCGACTTTCATCTCCACCTTTTCTTTGTCCTTGAAGAATTTCTTCAGGACCTTGGCCACGCCGGAGGGGTTTTCCCCACCCACGATAATGGCGGTCGGGCCATTCAGGTAATCCTTCAGGTCCGGCTTTTCGCGGCGGCGAAGAGCCAGGTTCAAAATGCTGTTCTTGACCACGTGGAACTCGGCGTTTTCAGCAGCGAGTGATTCACGGAGCGCTTCCGTTTCTTCAACGGTGATGCGCTCGTAGTTGGTCAGGAAAACGTAGTCGGACTTGTCGAGGTGTTGGTCGACGTCGCGAACGAGAAGTTCTTTTTCCGGTCTCATTTGAGAATTCTGCTTGGGTTGATCAGTAGTTACCGTAGATCGATGGCGAGAGCTTGATGCTCGGGCTCATCGTCGAGCTGATGGCCAATCCACGGATGAACTTGCCACGGAGGGTCTCCGGACGGGCGCGTCCGAGGACTTCGATGGCGGCGGTGGCATTTTCGGCGAGTTGCTCAGCCGAGAAGGAACGCTTTCCGACAACGATCGCGACATTGGCGGTCTTGTCCATTTTGAACTCAACACGTCCGGCCTTCACCGCTTGAATGGCTTCGGCGAGGTTATCAGAAACGGTTCCTGCCTTCGGGTTCGGCATCAAACCACGCGGTCCGAGAACCCGGGCGACTTTCCGAACTTCCTTCATGGCAGCAGTCGAGGCGACCGCCACGTCGAAGTCCATCCAACCTTCCTGAACCTTTTCGATCAGTTCGGCCAGACCGGCTTCGTCAGCTCCAGCTGCGAGGGCTTCTTCAGGATTTTCCGTGAAGGCAATCACCCGGACCGTCTTACCACTCCCATGAGGAAGGCTGACCGTACCACGCACCATTTGGGTGCTTTGCTTCGGGTCGACGAAGAGTCGGGCTTGTACTTCGACCGTCTCGTCAAAGGCGGCTTTTGGAAGTCCTTGAAGGACCGCGACGGCGTCTTTCAGCTCGAGAGCTTCCTGCTCAGGAGTGAGTTCGGCTGCCTTGCGGTAACGTTTGCTGCGTGTAGCTGTTGCCATGATGCAATTCTCTGTTTCTTTCGGTCTCCTGCTTCCCGTTGGGGAATCAGTCAACGACCTCAATGCCCATGCTGCGGGCGGTTCCCATAATGATTTTAGCGGCCTGATCCGGATCGGATGCATTCAGGTCGTTCTTTTTAATTTCTACGATCTCGTCGATCTGCTTGCGAGTGACCTTACCCACCTTGTCGCGGTTGGGTACACCCGATCCCTTGGCGATCCCAGCGGCCTTCTTCAAAAGAATCGGGGCCGGGGGGCTCTTCAGGATGTAGCTAAACGAACGATCAGCGTAAACGGTGATGACGACGGGAAGCACGGTCCCCGCCTGTTCTTTCGTCCGCGCATTAAAGTCCTTACAGAAGGCCATAATGTTGACCCCTTGCGCACCCAGTGCCGGACCGACAGGCGGTGCCGGATTGGCTGCACCTGCAGGCAGTTGCAGACGAATTTCTCCAATAACTTTCTTAGACATCGATATTCCTTACTCTTCGACCCTTTCAACCTGCCAATATTCCAGGTCGACGGGGGTAAACCGTCCGAAAATTGAAACCGAAACCTTGAGCCGTCCCCGATCCGGGTCGACTTCGTCGATCCGTCCAGTGAGGTTCGAGAAGGGTCCGTCGTTGATCTTCACTTCTTCCCCAATCTCGTATTCGACCTTCGGGCGTTCCTTGCCCTCGGCGTCGGTGACTTGCTTGAGGATCCGATCGATCTCTTCCTTCTTGAGGGGAACCGGGCGTTCGCCTCCAACAAAATTAATGACCCCTTGCGCGTCTTTCACGAAGTACCACGCTTCCTGGTCGAGATTCCCGTCGTCGTCGTACAAACGCATTTGCACGAAGATGTAGCCGGGATAGAATTTACGGGTGCGCTGAGACTTTTTCCCGCTTTTCACTTCCGTCACGGTCTCGGTCGGCATCAAAACCTCCAAAACCCGATCGCCCATTTCCTCAATCTCCACGAACTTGTCCAAGTAAGACTTGGCCTTTTGTTCTTGGTTCGAAAGGGTCTGGACGGCGAACCATCGATGGCCGCTCATTGTGCTATTGGAAACCATGATCTAATCTGGGACGGAAAGAAAAAAGAATCAGTTGAGGGGGCGAACCCACTCAGTGACCAACTCGATCGAGTTGAGGAGGAAGAAATCCGATACGCCGATAAAAGCCCCGAGGATCGCTACCCCGATCAGAACCACAATCGTATACTGCCTGAGTTCCTTCCGGGTAGGCCAAGACGCTTTCCGGAGTTCGAGAATGGTCTCTTTCCAGAAAGTTCGAATGGATCGGAATGGGTTTTTCATCAGGTGGTGCAGTAAAAAAGGGTGGCGGGAGAAGAGGGACTCGAACCCCCAGCCTACGGTTTTGGAGACCGTTGCTCTACCAGTTGAGCTATTCTCCCTCCTAAATAAATCGGTTCAGTTTTAGGATAGCGAATGCCGAGAACGCAAAAAAGCGTTCCCGGCATCCCCAAAAAGGCTAATTATGCCGTAAATCCTCAGTCAATGACTTCCGCGATACGACCAGCACCGATGGTGCGGCCACCTTCACGGATGGCGAAGCGTTGTCCAGCTTCCATAGCGATTGGCTTCTGGAGGTTGATGTTAATTCCGAGGTTGTCCCCAGGCATAACCATTTCAACACCTTCAGGAAGTTCGACGATACCGGTAACGTCAGCGGTTCCGAAGAAGAACTGAGGACGGTAACCCTTGAAGAATGGAGTGTGACGACCACCTTCATCCTTGGTCAGGACGTAAATTTCAGCCTTGGCCTTGGTGTGAGGAGTGATGCTGCCGGGCTTAGCCAAAACTTGACCGCGCTCGATAGCGTCCTTTTCAACACCACGGAGGAGGAGACCGACGTTGTCACCAGCTTGACCGGAGTCGAGGGTCTTGCGGAACATTTCCACACCCGTTACGATGGTCTTGCCTTCCTTCTCGAGGCCGACGATGGAAACTTCTTCACCAACCTTAACCATACCGCGTTCGATACGACCGGTGGCAACCGTTCCACGACCAGTGATGGAGAAGACGTCTTCAACAGACATCAGGAAAGGCTTATCGACTGCGCGTTCCGGCTCCGGAATGTCGGCGTCGATGGCGTCCATGAGATTCTGGATCGCGTCCTTACCTTCTTGCTTGTCTTCAATAGCAGCAAGAGCGGAACCGCGAACGATTGTGATGTTGTCACCGTCGAACTCGTACTTGGAGAGAAGGTCGCGGATTTCCATTTCGACGAGCTCGAGAAGCTCTTCGTCGTCGAGGAGGTCAACCTTGTTCAAGAAAACTACGATGTTAGGAACACCGACCTGACGAGCGAGAAGGATGTGCTCGCGAGTCTGCGGCATAGGTCCGTCAGCTGCGCTCACAACCAAGATGGCGCCGTCCATTTGGGCAGCTCCCGTGATCATGTTCTTTACGAAGTCAGCGTGGCCCGGGCAGTCGACGTGAGCGTAGTGACGCTTGTCGGACTCGTACTCAACGTGTGAGACTGCGATGGTGACGATCTTGGAAGCGTCACGGACCGTACCGCCCTTGGCGATGTCCGTATAGCTTTTGACCTCAGCGAGACCCTTACCGGCCTGTGTCTGCAAGATTGCAGCCGTAAGAGTGGTCTTGCCGTGGTCGACGTGACCGATGGTTCCCACGTTGAGGTGGGGCTTCGTGCGTTCGAATGATTCCTTAGCCATGAGATGGATTCGTGCTTGTTATCAGGTTAGAGTTTAATTGAAGTGGAGCCCTCGAGCGGATTTGAACCGCCGACCTCGTCCTTACCAAGGACGCGCTCTGCCGACTGAGCTACAAGGGCGGCGAAAGTGCCTTTTGGGATTGGTTTTGTAGGTTGTATGTTTGTAGAACGTAGAGACGAAAGCGGTGGAGAATGAGTTTTGCCCCCACCCTCGTCAATCCCTGAATTCTGATTTTTTGTCATTTCTTCAAAAACCATGGTCCCAGCTCCCAAACAGATCGAAAACATCGGCGCAGAAATCGCCATTCTTTGGCCCGATGGCCACGAATCCTACCTTCCTCATGAATATCTGCGGGAAAAATCTCCCAGCGCCGATAATATGGGCGAGGTGGATATCCTCGGTCAACGCCACGGCGGGGACGGCCCCAAATTCTTCCCGGGCGTACGCGTCGTCGGCTGGGAAAAGGTCGGCAACTATGCCGTTTGCTTCCACTTTTCCGACGGACACTCCACCGGCCTCTATTCCTGGCCCTACCTCCGCCAGATCGACGCCGAGAGACAATAAAGCGCCCATTCTATAAAGCGGATCGGCGAGCGCTTCCGCGTCCACCGCCGGATCAGAGGAGTCCACCGTCGGAGAAGCTGTAGAATCCCACTCCGGCGGGATCGAGAGCCCGGTTCCCGATGACCACGTGATCGAGGAGGGAGATATCGAGCGTCTTCGCGGCCTCCCGCAGCTGGCGGGTGACCCGGACATCGGCCGCGCTTGGAGCAGGATCTCCGCTCGGATGATTGTGGGCTACGATAGCCGCCGACCCACCCTCACGAATCACAGGCCGAAACACCTCACGTGGATGAACCAGGCTCGCATCGGCAATTCCGCGGGTCACTTCGATTGATCGGATAAGGTGATTTTTCCGATTAAGGACGAGAACCCAGAAATACTCGACGTCCAATCCAGCAACGATCGGTTGGAAAAAATGGAAGACCTTCTCGGGATCATCAAAGACGACCGGTTTCTCGCGGTCGGTCTGAAGAATTGCCCGTCGGGCCACTTCCATGATTGCCGCCAGCTGGAGCGCTTTCACCCGCCCAATTCCGTGGAGTTGCTCAAAGTCGGCGACAGTCCAACGAACCAACTGAGCAATCGAACCCGCCCGGCGGACCATCTCCGAGGCCACTTTCATCACGTCATGGCCCGCCGTTCCGCTTCGCACGAGAATGGCGAGAAGTTCGGAGTCAGACAATGCGCCCGCTCCATGCTGCTCCATCCGCTCTTGCGGTCGCTCCTCACGGCAGAGATTCCGAAAACTTCCCGAATCTCCCCCGTCTTTCATAAAAGCATCCCTCCCCTTCTAGAGTTCAGGCTCCCGTGCAGAGAGCTCGATACTTTTCGACGTATTGATCCAAACCGGAGATCTCCGCCGACTCCACATCGCGGATCACAATCTCGAAGCGCGAGGAGAGGCTCTCCAAATCGACTCCTTCAACGAGTTTCCAAGCGCAGAGCGCCGTCCCAAAGGCGGTCGCCTCTTTGAGTTCCGTGAGGCAAACCCGATTCTTTGGCAAAAGAGAGGCCAAAATACGGCAATACTCCGGATTATTCGCAAACCCGCCTTCCACGAAGATTTCCGAATCCTCCCGGAGACCTGCCCGATTGAGAACCTCTACAGTCTGAATCGCGAGAGACAGATTCAGCGCGGCCAGAAAGGTATCCTTTCCAATTCCCGCGGCATCGAGCCCCATTTCTTTCAATTCCTCCAGAGAAATTTCCTGACGTCCGAGGCGCAGAACCGGGACCGATCCCGGGAACGCTTCCGCTCCGGGAATGATTCCCCCTGTCAAAATAATCTCCGCATCCCGGCAGACGAGATTGATCTCCTCCGGATTCTCCATCGCAGTTTCGCCGACAATTTTGGAGAACTCGGAAAATTCCAGTCCACCCGGGAAAATCGCGGTCTTCACCGGGCGACCGTAGGCACTCAGGTTATAAAAAGTCTTCGTACCAATCTCGTTCGGCTCGAAGTCAAATCCATCGGAGGGCGTCATCGCGACGCACCAGGTGCCCGTCGAGTTGAGCGTGAATCGATCAAACCCTTTGGCCAAGTAGGGCAGAAGAGACGCATTCGAATCGTGAATCCCGACAACCACCGGAATGCCCGCAGGGATCCCACTTTCTTCCGCAACCGATTCTCCAACCGTGCCCAACTCGTCCCACGGGGCCAGAACCTTCTCCGGGATCATCCCATCGACTCCAAGCTCGCGGGCAACCTCGCTGGGGCAACTCTTCCGGAGATCCCACAGATACGTGTGACACCCGAGGTAAGTGGGGTCCGCCGCCATCTTCCCCGTAAAGAGATAGCCCAAATACTGGGGAAAATAGAGCAAATGCTGCGCTTTCTCCCAGTCCTGCGGAAAGAATTTCTGAAGAAAATAGATCTGCTTGGCCGCATTGGCAAAACCAAAGGGCGGCGTGCAGGTTTCGGAATGGATCTTTTCCGGAGGGCCAAACTTCTCGTTAAACTCGTCCTCCACCCGATCGCCAGCGGGGCTCAAATACGAAATGACCGGATGAGCCAATTCGCCATCACGGTCCAGAACCGCCAGAGTCGCTCCGTGGGTCGTGATCCCGATGGCACGAATGTCGTAAACTTCGGCGAATTCGGCAAGAATCTTGCAAGTCCAACGGAACAACTCTTCCGTTTGCTCATACTCAATTCCATCTCCATTAGGAACCGCGTCGAGGCTGATTTTTTTCAAATCAACCGCACGAAAGTTCGCATCATACAGGGCGACCTTTTTATTGGTCTTCCCGACATCGAGAACCGCAACAACTGGGGGCTTGTTCATGACCGCTATCTTGGACTGCTCCTCGGGCGAACGTCAACAAAGCTCAATCCACTCTCTCATTTGCATCTCCACCATTAACCATAGAAGTTTATACAATGGGCTCATCGACAAAGAAAAAAATTCTCGTTCTCGGAGGCGGTTTTGCCGGTCTCGAATTCTGCCGCCGCTTTAAGGACGAAGATACCTCGATCATGCTGGTGGACAAAAAGAACCACCACCTCTTCCAACCACTCCTGTACCAAGTCGCCACCTCTGGGCTTTCCGCACCGCAGATCGCGCAGCCGCTACGCGGTATCCTCCGCGGCCGCGATCAGCTGACCACCTATCTCGATGAGATTCAGGAAATTTCGCTCGAGGGCAAATTCGCAAAAGGCAAGAACCGGATTTACGAATACGACTACCTCGTCCTCGGTCTGGGAGCGAAAACCAGCTACTTCGGCAACGATCATTGGGCCGAGCACACCCACGGGCTCAAGACGCTGAACGATGCTCTCGGCATCCGCAACCACGTCCTCCGCTCGCTGGAGATGGCCGAGATGGAGACCGACTCCGAAAAACAGAAACGCCTGATGACGTTCATTGTAGTCGGCGGCGGCCCGACCGGGGTCGAAATGGCCGGCGCTCTCGCGGAACTCGGGCGCCACGTCCTGAACCGCAACTTCCGCCACATCGACCCCAAGAATGTCAGAGTCATTCTCGTCGAGGGATCGGACAAGATCCTCGGCAATTACAGTGATCCCCTTCCCGCCTCTGCCCAGAAACAGATCGAAAAGCTAGGGGTCGAGGTCCGCTGCGGCAACATGGTCGAGGATATCCGGGCGGGCGAACTCGATGTCGGAGGAGAAACCATCTACGCCGGAACGATTATCTGGGGAGCTGGTGTCGAAGCCGTCCCCCTAACCAAGCAACTCGGCGCTCCCCTCGATCGGGCTGGCCGGATCAAAGTTTGCCCGGACTGCTCCATCCCAGGGCATCCCGAAGCATTTGCCATCGGCGACATCGCACACCTGGTCGACACCAAGGGAAAACCCGTCCCCGGGGTCTCGCCGGCCGCCCTCCAAATGGCCAAGCACATTTCCAAGATTATCGCCAAAGAGATCGAAACCGGCCAAATGCGGAAGCCGGAAGAGCGCAAAGCCTTCACCTATTTTAATAAGGGAAATATGGCGACCATCGGCCGCTCGAAAGCGATCGCCGAAATCGGTAAACTGAAGATGTCCGGGATGCCCGCTTGGATGGCCTGGCTCGTCGTCCACCTAATTTTCCTCGTTGGCTTCCGGAACCGAATCGTAGTTTTGCTCGATTGGTTCTACAGCTACATCAACTACCGGAGAAGCGCCCGAATCATTTTCGAGTAAGCCCCCCGTCAGCTCCGGGCCGCCAGGGTTGCCTCGCAAGCAGACCGCATAGCGCGGGCGCTCACTTCGCGCCCTGACCAAATCTCCAGGGAGCGGACTCCTTGGTGAACGAGCATGCCCAAACCGTTGGAGATGGGATATCCGCGCAACATACCCTCCCGCAGGAAAGGAGTTTGTTCCGGGTTATAGATCATGTCGTAGAGAAGACACTGCTCCGGCAGATCGGAAACCTCGATCGGCATCGGATCCTCTTCGGCTAAACCGAGGGAGGTTGCATTGATGACCAACGTTCCCGGAGCCACCTCGTCAGCGGCCGCATCGATCGAAACCGCCCGGATCTCGCAAGAAGTGCCCGTGGCCAAGGCCTCTGCAATTGTCTGGGCTTTGGCAACCGTGCGGTTTGCAATCAACACGGAGTTAGCCCCCGACTCCACACACTGGGCGGCCGCCGCTCGGGAGGCTCCGCCGGCCCCCAAGATCAAAATGGAGCGCCCCGCCAGCCCCTGACCAAAAGCCTCTTCAACCGCGTGTTCGATTCCATAACCATCTGAATTGAAACCGCTCAGCTTACCGTCCTCGAAGACTAACGTGTTGACCGCCCCCATTCGTTCGGCGACCGGATCAATCTCATCGAGCAAAGGCAGCACCTCCACCTTGTGAGGAACCGTGAGGTTAATCCCCCGGAATCCCTTCTCACGGAAATACTGCACGCCTTCAGGAAGCTCCTCCGGCCTCAACTCATACGCCCCATAGTGCCACTCGGCAAAAGCGGGATCCGATTGCGCCAAAACTTCGAGGGCCGCCCGATGCATTGGCGGACTGATCGAGTGCCGCACTGGCCAACCCACCACCCCCAGAGGCACTCCCTCGGGTTGAAACTCGCGTAGTGATTCTAGAGTAAAGACTTCTTCAGGACGATTCGCGCTCATAGGCATCCTCGAATTCCTGAATATATCCGGCGAATTGGCGAGCCTTTCCGAGCTCATTACGAATCGTATACTGATGGACCAGATTCCGGCAGAACCGGCAAAGCACCTCACCAATTGGCGATGGGAGCAAGTATTCGGCGGCATCCTCAATATTCCGAGTCAGCAACATCTGCCGCACTTCCTCCTCGCTGCGAAAACGGCCCCGATCAAATGGATCCAGATAGAAAGAGTTCCGGTCTTCCAAATTAGCCAACAAGAACCGCCCCGGCGCTCCAATCGGATCGAGGGAAACCCCGCATCGATCCGCCACCAGCAAGTAGATTACGCTCAGCGAAATCGGAATCCCTTTTCTCCGGGCAATCACCGAACTGATGAAATTGTTCTCCGGATCATGAAAATGATCCAAATCCCCCCGGAATCCATATTCGTGGAAAAAGACCAAATTGACCTGCTTACACTTCTCGAAAACCGATGAATCCGGATCAATAAATTCCATGCAGCGGGCCGCCATCGCATCCAAAAATCGCGCCACCGTCGTCCACTCCACTCCCGGATGAACCGTCCTCTCCATCAAGTAGCAACCGGATTCCAGTTCATAGCGAAAGGATCGAATAAATGCCTGAAAATCTCCGTTGGGGTCGTCTGCCCCCAATTCAGCCAAAAGCGAACGGGCATGACGCCCCACCCCAGATGCTGTCTCCCGCGCAAGCTCTTGAAGAAAGCCAACCCCTTCATCGTTCCGGCTGCGTATCTCTTCTAAGACCGCATTCCGGACCGTCGGGCTCTCATCATCCAAAAGCTTCTTGAGAGCGTCCTTTCGATCATCGGAGATCATAGTCAGAAAGTAGCATTCACTGTTCCCATAAGAAAGGAAAATGCATGATTTTCCACCTTCTTCAAACTCCCCCAGCAAGACACCGTTCCACTCTGTCAACTTTTTGAAACCAGACCTCTTTTACTCGTATCGAACGAGAGCATCTCAAGGAATCTCCTCTTTCGAGTTGTCGGCGGCTCTCCTCCTCTATTTATCTGGGCCATATGTTCGAAAGCCTTACAGACCGAATGAGCAAAGCTCTGCGGAATATCCGCGGAGTAGGAAAGCTTACGGAAGAGAACACCGCTGAAGCCCTCAAAGAGGTCCGCTCCGCGCTCCTCTCCGCTGACGTCCATTTTAAAGTAGCCCGCGAATTTGTTGAGCGAGTCCGCGAAAAGAGCACTGGGGTCGAAGTTACCAAGTCGATCACTCCCGGCCAGCAAATCGTCAAAATCATCAATGACGAACTCGTGGAGCTTCTGGGGAACGACACCTCGGAGATCAGCACCGCTCGCCCCCTTCGCGTCCTCATGGTCGGGCTGCACGGCTCGGGGAAAACGACTTCCACGGCAAAACTAGCCCGTCTCTTCCGCAAGCGGGGAATGAAGCCGGGTCTGGTCGCCTGTGACGTCTACCGCCCTGCAGCAATTGACCAACTCGAAACCCTTGCCAAAGAAGGGGACTTTCCGATCTACACGGATCGCGATCAAAAGAAAGTCATCAAAATCGCAAAGGCGGGAGAAAAAGAGCTCATCTCCCAAGGCTGCGACGTCATCATATTCGATACGGCCGGACGACTCCAAGTTGACAACGAACTGATTCAGGAAGTCAGCGATCTCAAGCAAAAGATTCAACCCGAAGAAGTTTTCCTCGTAGCCGATAGCGCTCTCGGCCAAGAGGCGGTAAACGTCTCCAAAACGTTTCACGAAGCGACCAATCTCACGGGGATCATCCTCACGAAGCTCGATGGTGACGCCCGCGGGGGTGCTGCTCTATCGATGAAAAGCCTCACCGGGGTTCCGATCAAATTCGTCGGAACCGGCGAGAAGATGGACGCCATCGAAGTCTTTCACCCAGACCGGATGGCCTCCCGCATCCTCGGTATGGGGGACGTGGTCTCTCTCGTTGAGAGAGCCCAGGAAACGGTCGACCAGGATGAAGCGGAGCGCATGGCCAAGAAGCTTCGCAAGGCTGACTTCAATCTCGATGACATGCTCAGCCAGATGAGGCAGGTCAAAAAGATGGGCTCACTCGGCTCGATCATGAAAATGCTGCCGGGGATGAACGGCATCGAAATTGGGGATGAGGAAAATAAGAAAATGGGTCGCACTGAAGCCATTCTCCTCTCCATGACCCCGGAAGAACGCAATTCTCCGAATCTGATCAACGGCCGCCGAAGGATGAGAATCGCAAGTGGTTCCGGGACTCACGTCCGCGACGTGAATCAGCTCCTCAAACAATTTGGGCAAATGCGCAAGATGATGCGCAAGCTAAAGGGAAAAAACCCCGAAAAGCTCATGAAGAAAATGGGTGGAGGTCCAGGCGGCATGCCCGGCGGAGGAATGCCGGGAGGTGGTGGGCTACCCGGAGGATTTCCGGGCGCCTAAAGCCCGCGCCCCTCTATTCAAACAACCCCTTCCGCAGCCCGGTCCCAACAGCCAAACCACCCCAGTCAGCCCCGCTCATCGCATGCGCCCGCCGGGTACGCTTCCCAGCAGAACTCTGGGTCTGAACGTGCTCTTCCACAAACGAGCGCGACCCTAGCACCATCCCGTCGGTAAAATACCTCACCCGACACCGCAAAACCACAGACAAAGGCAATTTCCCCTTCTCCTCTTCCAGCACCCGCACCGCTTCTTCCCGAGAAATCGAGCACTTCTCAGCCTTCTCCCCGGCTCCGACCCCATACAGAGTCTGCCGATACCCGGCCAAATCCTTATCCACCACAGAAAGCCCAGCCCGAGCCATCCGACCCCCTCCAAGTGCCTCGGCATACCCACAAAACCGATAATCCTTAGGATCCTCAACCAACCCCGCCCGAACCGCGTTCAAGTCGATATAGGCCGCTACCGTCCGCAGGGCCCAACGGTCCCCTTCCACCAGCACACTCTTAAACCGCTCACACCAAAGCGGTCCAAAACGATCCCGTGATCGATTAAACCAAAGCGTAAATCGTTGCTTTAGGGTCTTCATCATCCAGGAAATATCCCCCATCCGTCGCAGCAGGCTCTTCCGCAAGTCCATCCCTTCCAGAGTATTATCCCGAAGGTGCCCCTCCAAAACCTCCGCCCGCATCGGATTCCAAGGCGTAGGCTTCGGATAAAGCCGACGATACCGACGAACCAACTCCTCATCCGAAACATCAACCTCCGCCGGCACCTCCACCAGGATATGGAAGTGGTTCTTCATCACCGCATAAGTAACCACCCGGATCCCCGAGAAATCAGCCACCTGCCAGATGATCTTCCGCAAAACCTCCCTCTCCCGATCCCCAAAGAGAGCCTCCCCATTCACCGTCCGACTCATCACATGGTAGTAAGCTGTCTGTCCATCGAGGCGCATCCGTTTTCTTCTCATACCCTCAATATGATAGGCTTTTGTTATTTCGGTCAAACAAAATGGGTCTGGTTTATAAAATTATTAAATAGATCAGCTATTCTAGTGGCGAAGAACCTTCTTTAGCTGCTGGCTACTTCTTTCGAAAAGTACGAAAGGATCAGGTCTGCGCCCGCTCTGTGAATTGCGGTGAGGGATTCGTTTCGGGCGGATTTGTAGTCTATCCAGCCTTTTTGGGCGGAGGCGTGGATCATGGAGTATTCTCCGGAGACTTGATAGGCGGCTACGGGGAGCTCGCAGCGCTCGCGGACTCTTCGAATGATGTCTAGGTACGGACCGGCGGGTTTTACCATTACGATGTCGGCTCCTTCGTGTATATCCAGGTCTACCTCGACCATGGCTTCCCGGACGTTGGTTGGGGGGAGTTGATACGACGATTTATCGAGGTATTTCCCTCCGATTGGCGGGGCGCTGCCTACTGCGTCCCGGAATGGGCCGTAGTACGCTGAGGCGAATTTTGCTGAGTAGGCCATGATTACGGTGTTGGCCAATCCGGAGTCATCCAGAGCGTCGCGGATGACGCCAATCCGGCCGTCCATCATGTCGGAGGGGGCTACCCAATCGACTCCCGCTTCGGCATAGTTCACTGCCATTTCCGCCAAAACCTCTACCGTGGGGTCATTGAGAATTTCTCCGCTGGCAGGATCAACGATCCCGTCGTGGCCGTGGAGGGTGTAAGGATCGAGAGCGATATCGGCGATCAGGTTGATGGGAAGGTCTTTTTCTTTTACCAAACGGGCCAGGGAAGGAATTATTCCCTCTGGATTGGTCGCTGCTTCGCGTCCCGTTTCGGTTTTGAGGGAGGAATCGATCTTGGGAAAAAGAGCGACCCCCCGGATTCCTAGGTCTGCCAGTTGCTCGAGTTCTTCGATCAGTTCTTTCTTCCCCAGACGATCAATTCCCGGCATCGAATCAATCGGTTCGCGGGCGCTCTCTTCATCAAGGACGAAGAGGGGCTGAATCAACTTTTCGGGGGCGAGACGAATCTCCCGCACCATTTCCCTCGTGGCTTGATTTTGGCGCAAGCGTCTGGGGCGTCTCGAGAGTGGAAGAGAAAACGAACTTGGTTCCATGAGGGGAGTTCACCCGAAAAGACGGTCCGGATCAACTTTTCCGGCACCATTTCGGGGAATTTCCTTCAAATCTTTGACTGAGGCTGGGATTTCGTGGGGATCGAGGATGCTCTTCAACTCCTTCCTCCAATCGAATTGGGCGGACTCTTCCGAAACGAGAAAGAGGTGAACCCGCTCCCCCCATTCGGGGTCCTGATTCGCCGCGGCATAGGCATCCGCAACTCCGGGTAATCGCTTCGCCGCCTCCTCTATCTTTTCCAACGAAACGGTCTCCCCTCCACTAGAAACAAATCTGCCTTTTCTTCCCCAGAGGTCGAGCCGGCCCTCCTCATCCAACGCCCCGAGATCACCGGTCGGCCAGAAAGCCCCCTCCCGTCGCGCTTGTCCGAGATATCCGGCAAAGAGCTGGTTTGATCGAATTCGGATCTCATTCTGATCTCCGCTCTCGATTTGATTGCTTCCGATGGAAGAGACGCGGGGTTCACGGCCAGCCGCAAAGTCATCCGGATCTTGAACCGCTACCATCGCCGCCGTTTCCGTCATTCCGTAGACCAGACTCAACGCCAGATTGGCCCGCCTCCCCTCCTCCAGCAATTCGGGAGAAAACGCTGCCCCTCCCGCGAAGACCCGATCCGCCTGTTGGAGGATTCTCTTTTTTTTCGGGTTTGCCAGAGCCCGATAGAGCGTTGTCGGAACCACGGAAAATAATCGCATCCCGGGGAGTTGCTCAAATTCTCCGGCACCCGGCACCAAAACACTGCCTCCGGAAACCAATGCCCGCATCACCGGCATCCAGCCACTGACGTGATTCAAGGGAAGGTCCAGTATCGCGGACATTGGGCGACGGCCCAGATGATTCCACAGGTTCTCGGCGGACGCCTGAAGAGTTTCCCAGCTGTGGATAGCAAACTTGGGCTTTCCTGAACTGCCCCCGGTCCGGATGAGAACGCTCCCCTTCCCGACCCTGGAATCTTTGACCTGCGCATAAGCATCCCAGGTCCATTTCCCCCACGAGGACGAAGCGAGGAGAACGGGCACCTCGGTTAGGAGGCAGGACAACACCGCCGCAACCGAATCCGGCCCCGAATCGGTCAGGATGACCTCTCGAATTCCGCCTTCGAACTGACGGCAAAGTGCCACCTCACGGGTGAGGGATGCACGGAACCGCTCCTCTGAGTAGTCATCGGCGAAAATTCGATTCTTCTGCAAATTTTCTTTAAGAAGCACGGTTCCAGATCTCCTCCAAAAATGCTGCGGACACTTCTCCTTGATACTGGGAAGCTGTTGACCAGCCGTCCAGCCCGTCCTCCCCAAAGCTCCCGCGAGTGCCCAATCCGTGAGCGACGCCCGATTGGCCCAGCCGCGAAGCGATGCGTAAAACGAAGGCAAACCCGATCCCAGTTTCAAATGCCGAGGAAACCACCACCCTCCGCCGCAGCTCCTCTGGGAGGGAAAAAAGTGGCTCGGGCGAACCAAAAAGCGAGGGTTTGATGACGAACCATCCCGGCCACTCCATGGCTCGAGCCTTTTCCAGATTTTCCAGCCCCACTACTGACTCATCCAAAGCCAACCGCACGGCGTCCTCGCAAAAAGTTTCCAACAACTCCCCTTCCCGCCCGACGGGAAGCGGCTGCTCCAGAAACTCAACCTCCGGATGATCGGACATCCACTCTAACCATTCCCTCGTGGACTGGGGGGTCAGTCGTTGATTGGCATCGAGTCGAATCTTGGTGCCCGCTGGGGCCCCGGTGAGGATCCGGTCCAGACGCGATATTTCCTCCCGCTCGTCCTTCACTCCAATCTTCACCTTCCAAGTTTGATCGGAGGAATCCGGAAGAGAATCCTCTACGGAGCCATTGCCCTGAATCAATCCGGCGGATTTCGCATCGACGACAAACGGAATCTCCTGCTCCAAACACCAGGCACCGAAGCCCACCGCACCAGAGTCTCCCAAGACGCCAGGGTCCCCTTCGGCGAGCCACCTTTGGATGCGAGACTCCCAATCCCTTGGGCCCTCTGCAAATCCGGGGAATGGAGCGACCTCTCCCCAGAAGTTCTTTCCCTCCCTAGACTCCTGGAGAAGCCAGCCACGACGCTCCACAAATTCACCCGCAGCCGTTCTCAATGGGGGCTGAAACCGGCGCAAATACTTTTTGGCTCTACGGGAAGAACCGTTTTTCTGACGAAACGTTTCGATCCCTTCGAGCTATTCCTGCAACCCCTTCCGGTCAACTGGGAAAGGCTCTGCTCTGACTTGGAAACCCTATCCCGGGCCAATCCCGTGGGGTTGGCGCCTCGAAGGAAGTCTTGAGTTCCCGGCCAAGAGCCAAAATGATCCCTCCCTACTCGAGAAAGCAAAACCCAAACAGATTTTTAACAGAACAGCCTCTTCATGTCTTCGAATCCAAATCCAACCGAAGAGCTCATCGCCTTGACGCAGAAGCTCGCCGCACAGGAATCCCTCACGGTTTCCGAAGCGCGCACAGGCGCCGCGGCCCTTGCTGACCCGACCCCATCCGTAGAAACCAAGGAGAGTTTTCTCCTGACTCTGGCCCAAAAAGGAGAAACTCCGGACGAGGTCTTTGCTTTTGCCCAAGAGTTCCGCGAAAGAGCGGTGGATCCGGAAATGAGTGACATCGCTCCCGATGCCATCGACATCGTGGGGACGGGAGGCGACCGCAGTGGCACCTTTAATTTCTCCTCCGCGACCGGCCTCCTACTCGCCTCAATGGGCGTCCCGGTGATGAAGCACGGAAACCGCTCCATCACCTCGAAAAGCGGAAGCGCCGACCTCCTCGCCGCCCTCGGAATCCCGATGGAGAGCAAGCCAGACCATCTGCGGAAAAGTCTGGAGGAATTCAACTTCTGCTTCTTTTTCGCCCCCTCCTTCCATCCATCCTTCAAGGAGATCATGCCAGTGCGCAAAAAGTTGGCAGAATCGGGGCAAAAAACCATTTTCAACCTTCTCGGGCCTCTAATTAACCCGGGGAAGCCGACACACCAGCTCATGGGTGTTTTCTCTCAGGATTGGGTCTCTCCGATCGCCGGTGCCTTAGACAGCCTCGACTTGAAAGCCGCTCTCGTGGTTCATTGCCAAGTTTCCGAAACCCTTGGTGTGGATGAACTGACCGTGGCCGGCCCGAACTTCATCGAAGGCGCGGGACGCCTCAAAGGGGAAACCTTCCCTTCGCGTCCCTCAGAGTTCGGACTCATCGGAGGCCCCATCACGGATATTCTGGGCGGCAGCGCGAAGCAGAACCTGATCATCCTTCGTTCCCTCGCCAATGGGGTCATCACCGGCCCCATGGCCGATACTCTCTGCCTCAATGCCGGGGCCGCCCTCTACACCTGCGGTCGATCGAAAACGATCAAAGCCGGAATCGAAGCCGCCCAGGCAGCACTCCAAGACAAAACTTTAGAGAAGTGGTTAGCCCGCTTCGAAGACTTCAATCGAAAGGATTCATGAGCACACGTTATTTTGGCACGGATGGCATACGCGGCCCCGCAGACGGCCCCCTCTTCGAGAAAGCATTCCTCCTCAAATTCTCTGACGGCCTGATCCGTTATCTACGCTCCTCCCTCGCGGTCAAATCGCCCCGCATCGTCATCGGGCGTGATACCCGGGAGACTGGATCAAGGATCGTCGAAGATCTGATCGAGGGATTCAGTCGCATTCCGGGCGAATGCATCGATCTCGGAATCGTTCCGACTCCCGCGGTGGCCAATTCGGTTCGCGTAACGGAGGCCGATCTTGGGATTGCGATCACGGCCTCCCACAATCCCGCGGAGGACAACGGGATCAAACTCTTCTCCGCCGAGGGAACCAAGTTCCCCGAAACCGAAGAGGAAAAGATCGAAGCTTTTATGCTCGCTCCCACCGAGATTCCGATGGGCGAGAACGCCGACTTTTCCAAGACCAAACGGAACGGACTAGCCTCCTACCTACAGGCCTCCGAAATCCTTTCGGTTCACCTGAACCTCGAAGATACAACCATCGTCTGCGACACAGCGAACGGCGCGACTTGCGAATCGACTCCGAGCATTCTCACCTCCCGGGGCGCAAATTTAATTCTGACCGGAAATAATCCGGACGGGACCAATATCAATTTGGACTGCGGCAGCGAGCATGCCGAGAAATTGGCGAAAATGGTCCAAGAGTCGGGCGCTACCTTGGGCATTGCCCACGATGGCGACGGAGACCGGGTCATTTTCGTAGACGAAAAAGGCTCCATCGTTCCCGGCGATCAAATCCTCGGGATCTTCGCCCTCCATAGCATGTCCAAGGGATCGCTCGTAGAGAACACCCTGGTGACGACGATTCAAAGCAACCGGGGCCTCGACCTCGCGATCCAAAAAGCGGGCGGTAAAGTGGTCCGCACCGACGTCGGGGACCGCAACGTCGCCTTCCGCATGCGGGAAATCGGAGCCTCCCTCGGAGGAGAATCCTCCGGACACATTATCCTCCACAATTACTCGACGACCGGGGATGGTCTCCTTGCCGCTCTCTACCTCCTCCGGGTTCTCAAAGAAACCGGCAAGCCCCTCAGCCAACTTCGCAAAGAAGTCCCACTTCTCCCGCAGATGACGGGAAACCTCCGGGTGAAAGAAAAACATCCGTTGAGCACCTGCAAAACGCTCATCGCCGAGCAGGCTGCGATCGAATCCACGATTGGTCAATCCGGCCGTGTGATGCTGCGCTACTCCGGGACCGAGCCTAAGCTCCGCTTCCTCGTTGAGGCACCCATGATCGAGGATTGCGAGGCGTACATGAAGCGCCTGTTGACAGCTGCCCGCACCGATTTGGGCGAAGCCTGAGCTTCCGGCTGCCCCCGACTCCAACTAGAACCGAAAGGTTCCAGTGATCCGGATACCGACGGCTGAATCGACTTCAAACTCGTCGAATTTGTCGTCGTTTTTATAATACTCAAAATTCCGGTTAAAGCGGCTCTCAACATATCCACCCAACTCGAACATCTTTCCAAACTGGCGCTTCAGACCGACACGCGCTTGAAAATATTCCTGAGACACGACTCCCTGCTCTTCGTTGAAACCTTCCAAATCGGTCACCGCGAAGACAAACGTTTCATACATCACAGAGGAGACGATCTCCCACTCTTTTTTGGCCCCGAGCTTGTAGCTCACCCGAACGCCATTCAGCGTCATAATGGTCAGACGATCCGTCGGGGTCCATCGCAGTGTTACCAAAGGGATGACACGAGTCCCAATCTCTGCTTGCCAGATTCCGAGAACACCCGCCGAAACAATGAGCTTCGGATGTATCAAGTAGCCCACACCGGTTGCGAACGGAACGTTCCAGCCATCAATGAGCGCGGTGCCCTTGGCGGATTGCAAACTCAAGCGCGAGGTCACGAAGCCACTCCAACGATCGCCAAAAGGACGCTCAAAAGTCGCACCAATCCGGACGGCATTGACCTCGGTAAAGCTGCTCGAGTACGGATCTCCATTGTCCGCCTCGTAGGACCTCTGCGAGTAGGACGTCATCAATTGGGTGAAATTGTTAAAGGAAGCGAGTTGAGTCCAATTCAGTTCCAGTCCCGCCCCGGTTTCGCCCAGTCTGCCCGGCTTACCGTCAAGGTCGGCCTTCGGCAAATAATGCACCTCTCCCTCTAAGGAAAAGAACGATCGCGGACCCCGATTCTGAGCTTTCCCGGGCTGAACCGCTTTCTCAATCGCCTCGCTGGGGTTGCTCCCCTCCGTTGCCTCTTCCGCAGCACCAGACATACCCTCCTCGAGGCTGCTTCCGCCGCTGCCGAATTCGCCCACAGCGAAAACCGAGAGAGGAGAAAGGAGAGAAGCGCAGAGAAAGAGAGTACAGAATCGATTTTGCACAAATCTTCGATAATCAGGGGCATCCCGACGGTCAATGGCCTTTCGGAGAACCCATCCCAAAGCTCAGGATTTTTACAGAAGCGGGAAACTGAAGAGATTGGAGAGATGGGGGGGTTCGCCGCGCATTGCCGTTGCCCGCGAGCCCCCAGACCTTCCATACTCTCTTCCGTGAAAGAGCAAAATACGGAGGCCAACATTCAATTTTCGCAACTGGGAAAGCGCATGGCGGCCGGGAGTGGCATTGAAGATTTGATGGAAGACTTGGGCAAAACCCTGGTCAACAGCGACGGGTCGATCGCGATGCTGGGAGGGGGAAACCCCGCACCGATTCCAGAGGGGCAAAAGCTATGGCGTGAGCGCATGAGCAGCCTTCTCGCCGAAGAAGGCGACGGCTTCGACCGAATGCTGGGATACTACGATCCCCACCAAGGGAACCGCCGTTTCATCGAGGCGGTCGCCAACCTTTTCAATCGTGAATATGGCTGGGACCTCGAGCCGGAGAACATCGCGATCACCAATGGCGGACAAACTGCATTTTTCTTCCTATTCAACCTCCTCGGAGACTCAGACTCCAAGATCCTCTTTCCCCTCTCACCGGAGTATATCGGATACTCGACCCAGGGACTGTCCCCGGAGTCACTCCTTTCCGTGCCCGGCAAAATCGAGCTGCAGGAAAAACCGTTTTTCCGCTATCGAATCGATTTCGACGCGCTCCCTCAGGGTACGCCGATTCGAGCCGCCTGCGTTTCCCGACCGACGAACCCTACTGGAAACGTGCTGTGCCTTGAGGATCTCGAACGCCTGCACGCTTACTGCCGTGCCAAGGATGCCCTCCTCATCATCGACAACGCGTACGGGACTCCATTTCCGAATATGATTTTCCGTGACGAGGCTCCGTTTTGGAGAGAAGGGGTGGTTCTCACCTACAGCCTTTCCAAGCTCGGACTCCCCGGAACCCGCACGGGAATCGTCATCGGCCCGAAAGCCGTGTGCCGAGCCATTGCCTCTATGACCGCAGTCGTCGGTCTTGCCAACGGCACTGTGGGTCAGGCGCTGACCCTACCCATGTTCGAGGACGGAAGCATCCTCGACTACTGCCGGAACACGGTGCGCCCCTACTACGAGACCCGCTCCCGCTGCGCGGTCAAAATTGTCCAAGAGGAGCTGGAGGGCATCCCCTTCCGCATTCATGAACCGGACGGAGCGCTGTTCTTGTGGCTCTGGTTTCCTGAACTCAAGATGCACAGCGCCGAATTTTACCAGAAACTAAAAGAGGCGGGAGTCCTCGTCGTTCCCGGGCATTTCTTTTTTCATAATTTGCCCGGCGACTGGACCCACGCCTCGCAGTGCATCCGGATTAACTATGCGATGGATATCGACGGTCTTCCGGAAGCGATTCGGCGGATTGCCGCCGTGCTGCGATCTTAATCGAGGGTAAAACCGATCTTGATCGTCACTTGCCAGTGAGCGATCTTTTGGTCGTCGATGTGCCCACGGGTCTCAACGACTTCAAACCAACGCATGTTGCGCACGCTTTCGGCTGCCTTTGCTACTGCGTTCTCGATCGCCTCCTGCTGGGAGACGGAAGAAGAGCCAGTAATTTCGATTTTCTTGTATGTGTGGTCCATGGTTACCATTCAATCAATAGGAGCAAAAAATGCAAGAGGAGCCTCCACAACCGACCTCCTCCTAAAGCCGGATGAGGATTTCGAAATTCTCTGTAAAAGGAGCGCTGCGGAGACTCTCGAATTGTTTTCTGCGGAAAAGCAGATAGTCTTGAGACTTCTTCCGCTACTCTTTCTGTTCTCGTGCCACCTACTTTTGAGCAAATTCCGACGCTCGCCGTTTGGGAGCCGGTTCACCCTGATGATTGGGGTCCCGGAGAGGCCCGCCATTTTCTCGAAAGAGCTGGTTTTGCCTCGACGACAGACCTGGTCGAGGAAGCCACTGATTTAGCAGCCGAAGGCTGCTGCGAAAGATTCTTCCCCGAAACCCCGCTTGTCATCCCAGAATGGATCGAGAAAAAGATTGCCGAGTACGATTCCCTCTCGGAAAAGGCCCGCGAGACCAAAGACCGGGAAGCTCGGAGAATGGTATATCGGGAGCGCAACCAACTGTACCGGGAGTTCATCAAGGATTTCGAATACGAGTGGCTCCTGCGTGCCTCCCACCCCGATGCTGCCTTCCGGGCGAAATGGGAGCTCTTCCTCTCCGATGTCTGGGTCGTGGAAAACCGAACCGTTCGCGATCCCAGCTGGATCAGCTCCTACTGGATCACAATGGCAGAAAAGTCGGATCTCCCCTACCCCCAGTTTTGCAAAGACTTCAGCCGTGAGCCCGCGATGGTTCGCTACCTCGACCTGCACCGCAGCTCGAAAAAGAAGCCGAACGAGAATTTTGCCCGAGAGCTCCTTGAGCTCTTCACTCTCGGCGAAGGAAACTACTCCGAAGCCGACATCAAGCAAGCGGCCCGCTCCTTCACTGGGCGCCGATTGCCCAAAGGCGAATACCGGGAGGTCGAGAAGCAACGCGATAACGGGACCAAAACCTTTTTCCAAAAAACCGGGAATTGGGACGGCGACGACATCATCGATATTGTCTTCCAGCAACCGGCCGCCCGCACCTACCTCCCCTCCGAAGCCATCCGGTTCTACCTGACTCAGGATCCGATATCCGAAGAACGGTTGCGGTTTCTCGGCGATCTCTGGGCGGAGGAGAACTTCCAACTCGACGCCCTCCGCCGCCGCCTCTTCTCCTCGCGAGGATTCTACGCTCAGGATTTCCGCGGCACCCGGATCAAGAGCCCCATCCAGTTTTACTTGGGCAACCTGCAGCGCCTTGGGCTCCAACCGGCTCCCCTTCCCCAGCGCACCACTCGCCCCCTCCGTGACATGGGGCAGGAACTTTTCGACCCACCTAACGTTCGTGGCTGGATCGGGGGCGCAGCCTGGATCAATGCGGGAAAGTTGGCCGCCCGCCGACAAACCGCAGACGCCCTTTTCGATCCGCTCCCCATGAAGCGCCTCAACGCTGATGATAAACAGAGGGTTGAGCGTGAGGAAGCGAGGCCCGGATCCCGACCCTTCTACCTCAAGCCTCAGCAACTGACCCAGCTCACAGGCAAGTCGACGGAAGACGTCATTCGCTACATTCAGGATCAGCTCCTTGCGACGAAACCCGATCCCGAATACCTCGGCAAGATTCGCGACTTTCTCGGAGAGAATCCGAAGCCCGAACGCATCCGGACGGTCGTCCTCACGGTGATCCAATCACCCCAATATCAACTCAGCTGATACACATGCCATGATGGACGACGCCTTTCTTCCCCGAACGACCCGCCGTGAGTTTCTCCGCGCCAGTGGAAAAGCCCTCGGCTTTCTCGCACTGAGCCAAGTCGCCCCATCCTTCGTTGCCCGAGCGGCTGCAGTGGGCAGTCCAAGACCGGACAAGGACTCAACGATATTGGTTCTCGTTCAACTTGCCGGGGGGAACGATGGACTGAACACCGTCATTCCGTATGAGGATGACCGCTACTACAATCTGCGGCCCACCCTGGGCATCCCGAAGAATGAGGTTCTCCCGCTCGGCGATACCGTGGGCCTCCACCCCTCCTGCAGCGAGATGCACCGACTTTTCTCGGAAGGCAAACTCAGCGTCCTGCAGAACGTCGGCTATCCCAACCCGAACCGAAGTCACTTTCGTTCCATGGAGATTTGGGAAACCGCCTCCGACTCCGACGACCTCGGGCAGACCGGTTGGATCTCCCGGTTTTTCGACAACGCTTGCGAAGGCGCACCCTCGGAGGACCCGGAGGGGATCTACCTGACGAAACAAGCCCCTCAAGTCTTTGACTCCGAGAATTTCCTCAACATTTACGGCGCCTCCAATCAGCTTTCCGGAAGTCGAGGAGGAGATCGTGGTCTCTTGGAGAGCTTTGCCCTGACCGAGGGAAAAGAAACACCGGAACCCGCCCATTTTCTCAGTCATACCTACCTGGACGCGCTCGCCATGGACGAACGCATCGGCCGGATATTAAAGAATAACCAGTCCGCCTCCCCCTATCCGAATTCCCGGCTGGCCAAATCTCTCGACAACGTCGCCCGCATGATTCGCGCTGGCCTCGACACCCGGGTCTATTTTGTCTCGCTGGGTGGATTTGACACCCACAGCAATCAGGAAGGACGGCAAGCCAAGCTCCTCAGCGAATTGTCGGGAGCTCTCCTCGCCTTTCAGAATGATCTGGAAAGTGACGGTCTGGATTCGCAGGTGACGACCATGACCTTCTCCGAATTCGGTCGCCGTCCGCTTGAGAATGAGAGCAAGGGAACCGATCACGGCACCGCCGCCCCGCTCTTCGTTATGGGCAGCGGAGTCAAAACCCCGATCTACGGAGATGCGCCCTCGCTCGACGTCCCTGAAAACGGAGACCTCTCCCACGAAATCGATTTTCGCAGCGTTTACGCCTCCGTTCTTGAGAACTGGCTGAACTGCCCGTCCGAACCAGTGCTGGGTCGCCCGTTTGAAACCCTTCCGATCGTCTGAACGGAACGACAGAGGGATTGGGAAAAATCCCGATCCCGAGAGAGAGTCTCCTCGTAAGAATCAGAAGAAATAGGTCACACCCAAGGTGAACCCATTTCCGCTGAAGTCCAGATCCTGACCTCGAACATAGCCGCCGCCTGTCTTGTCGACCTCGGCTTCAAGCGACTGGTAACGCCATTCGAAGAAGACCCGGAGATCCCCCAAAGTGACGTCTAGACCTGCGGCCCCGAAATATCCGGTAGAATCATCCAAGGAGAATCCTTTTTCGCCCGAGAACTGGTAATATCCCCCACCGATCCCGACAAACGGGGAGACCAGTGGAAAGGGAAAACGCAGCATGGCGGTGACTTCCATGGGGACCATGTCCACCGAAGGATCATCGAATTTGAAATACCCGACGCGCCCATCCAAGCCAAAGAAACCAAAAATCTGGCCACGGGCGACGATTCCTCCGCCATGTCCTTCATCCAAATCCTTCGGTTTCCAGTAGGAACCGTATGCTCCCGCCTCAAGCCCCAAGAGCTGTGCCTTGGCAGGGACCAAACAAATCGAAAGAAAACCGAGGACTAAAAGGACTTTTTTCATGAGAGTATAAGAATGGCCCCGCGCCTCGGTAGGCAACCGCAAATAATAGATCCGAGAAATTCGGAAAATCCGCTCTTAGGAGAGGTTGAAATCCCCCGAGGGAGAGGTCGAGTCGTTCCGAGCCGCGATCTTCACAAATCCCCGCTCGAGATCTCCGCCACTCGGATCTTGGTAGACCGACAAACCGAAGCGAGGAAGGGCGGCAATGAAATGGTCAAAAATATCGGCTTGGATGGATTCGTAACGGACCCAATTCGTCGTGGCGGTGAACACGTAGACCTGAATCGGAAGCCCTTTCCCGTCCGGCTCCAGCTGGCGGAAAAGAAAAGTCATATCCTTGCGGATCCGGTCATCCTTGCGGAGATAAGCCTCACAGTAAGCGCGGAAGCAACCGACATTCGTCAATCGCCGTCCATTGACTGGCATGTCCTCGTCGATCTGATTCTCTTCATTCGACTCGTGAATTTCTTTGAGGCGATTTTCCAAATACGGCTTGAGGATTTGGATCCGCTGCAACTCGGCGAGAAGTTCATCATCCACGAAGCGAATGCTCCGCATGTCGATGCGCAATGAACGCTTGATCCGGCGACCACCGGATTCAGACATTCCCCGCCAGTTAATGAACGACTTCGAGATCAGATCGTAGGCCGGAATGCTGGTGATCGTCTTGTCGAAGTTTTGAACTTTAACCGTGGTCAGGGAAACATCGAGAACGTCCCCATTCGCATTGTTCGAGGACATCTCGATCCAGTCACCGGGCCGGACCATATTATTCACCGAAAGCTGAATCCCGGCAACAAACCCGAGGATCGCATCGCGAAAAATCAAAATAAGGACGGCGGTCAAAGCACCGAGCCCTGAGAAAATTAAGAACGGTGTTTTATTGAAAAGGACCGAAACGATGAAGATCAACCCAATCAGGTTCGCGATCAATTTTGTCGCTTGGATAAAGCCCTTGAGGGGAAGATTCTTGGCCCGCGGTGATTGGGCGGCGAGACGGTGGAGGGCATTCAACACCCCATCCAGCACGAAGAGTGAGATAAAGATGAGATAGATGGAGACCGCCGAACTGACCGCACTCTTCACCTTCTCGTGCTCGAAGAGGAAAGGTGTGGAAAAATGGACAACGAGCGCCGGGAGGATGTGCGAGAAACGAGTGATCGCCCCGGATTCCAGGAAGACATCATCACGCTTGGTTTTTGTCCCCTTGATAATGGCGCGAACCACTCGAACCAAAACGTTCTTCCCAATCCAATTGACGACGACACATCCTGCAACCAGAGCAAGAACCTTCGCCGTAACGAGCAAAACTTCCCAAACGTTTCCTTCGACTCCGACCCATAAAAATAAATCCGTAGACGGAGAGGAAGCTGCAGTAGCGGCGGCGATAGAGGCGAACATCTGACTAAACATCAACAGCTCAGTCCTCGTCGTCAACGACAACGGCTTTGCTCTTCAAATCTGCGATCTTGATAATCTCCAAGGCCCTCTCGTGCGTCGCTTCCAAAATGACCGGAGGAGCTTTACCCACATTAAAAGCCTCCTGCCATCGGCTTGCGCACAAGCACCAGTGGTCTCCGGGATTGAGGCCAGGGAATCCCCATTCGGGAATAGCGGTGGAGAGGTCATTTCCACGATCACGCGTGAATTCGAGAAACTCCGCAGTCATAACTGCGCAGACAGCATGCAATCCATAGTCCTCAGTCGGCACCTCACAGGATCCATTCCGGGAAAACCCGGTGATGGGATCGAGACAGCACGGAATCAGGGCCTCGCCCAGGACGTTTTTCTGAATCTCAGCAATCATCTTCTTCAGGCCCCGTGCCTCCTAGGAGGAGACGTTCACATCGTCCTTTTCCATGGTCAGTCCCAGGCCGGAAAGATCGGCGAGGACTTCTTGGAATTGGTTGTTTCTCCACAATGTGTCCAAAGGAATGTTGGTGTTGATCCGGATGAAGTATTGTTCCCCAGTTCCCAGGACCTTCGACTTCAGGAAGTCGCGGACATAGGCATAGGGAGTGGGAAACTGATTGGTTCGCTTCCCGTACTCGTAAGCTTCTCCTCCGACCAGATGCCAGAAATAAACGTACTGCTCATTGCCCTGAATCTCAAATGTGCGCTTTTCCGCGGGCAGTAGGAGGTCATCGCCGCACATATTCTCGACCCGGTGCTCTTTATTGACAATGTCCCAGCCATTCTTCGTCCAGCAGCGATCCGGGGTATGGGCGTTTACATCAACGATCGAGGCGGATCCCGGGGACCAGTAGGCCACATAGACCTCAAAAAACTCTTCGCCGCCCTTTCGCGAGAAATTCCGGTAAACAAAATCGTCCAAGTCGAGAATCGAAGCGGCGCGGGCCTCCACGGATTCCGTCTCGCCCAGCTTTTTATCCTTCACGCTCCAACCTGTGAGCTCAGAGGGAACATACTCCCCCACGTGCGCGCCTCGGCCCTCCTCCACCTCGGCCGTGAAGGGATTATAAAAATTGAAGACGATGAGGACTGCGAGGACCGCAAATCCGAGAAATGGGAATATTTTCTTCATGAGAGAGAGCGGAGGGCACCGAAGTGGTGCGAAAAACGTTTACGAGCGGGGAGATGTGGATAAGAAACTATTGTACAGTATGAAAATACCCGCGATTTTTGCCATTTTTCTTTTCACTTTTTTGGCTGGCTGCTCGACTGCTCCTAAAACAGCGACCAGCCCGGCGGACACGTCTAATTTGATCCACCCTGCGGCCACGATCTACGGGAATAAGGTCATTCACCTGAATCTTCCGAAACGGCTTTCGATGCTCCAAATCCGTCAAGCGATCTTCAACGCGGCCTACCAGGAAGGATGGGAAGCCGTCGACGCAGGGACCGAGGGCGACAGCGGCATGATCCAAGTCAAGAAAACGAGCGTTTTTGCCGAATCGATTTTCACCTTCCTCTTCCAGCAGACCGTCATCGATGGGTACTCGAATTCCTACTCCGTGGACGTAACCGGCAAGCCGACCAAACGCTACACTCCTCCGGTCCGCATCGACAAAATTCGCAAGCGGATCAAGGAGAACCTCCAGAGAGAAATGGCCGGGTATTGAGGGGGATGGCAGGTTAAAGACCTGTGACCCAATGATTGCCAAACGCCACTGATTGGCCCGGAACCCCTCCACCCGCTAGCGCGGATCCCCCTCCCCTGCGATCAAGGGAGGAGTTTGGATTCGGATTCTCCTTCTATTTGCAGGAAGGAAACTCAGAGACGACTGAAAAAAGATTCTTACAAAGAGGATCTCCCTAAACTGCCATTCCGGTAAAAATAGCCCTCTTCCCGAATCGATCTCGTCTCTCTCCGGCTAATCGACGCCGAGAAGCTTTTTCATTCCCGCTAAATCGCGGGTATTGACGACCTCATCGGCAGCTAAACCCGCCTTACGGGCCATATCGACCCCGTATTTCACGTAAGCCAGTCCGGAAGGACGGTGCGCGTCGGGACTTAAGTGAGCCAGTACCCCCTTTTCACGAGCACGGTTCCACTCCCGCCAGTCCATATCCAATCGAACCGGGTGGGCGTTGATCTCGATCCATTTCCCGTTCGCCGCCGCCGCGTCGATCACTTTGGCGAGATCGACGGGATAGGGCTCGCGCTGGAGCAAGAGGCGCCCCGTGGGATGAGCGAGAAAGGTCACGGAAGGATGCTCGAGGGCCCGTACAATCCGCTTCGTCACCGTATCCCGGTCCTGGCCAAACCCTCCCTGGTGGATCGCAGCTACCACATAGTCCATCTCGGCCAGAAGCTCGTCAGAGAAATCGAGTGACCCATCCTTGAGAATATCGCACTCCGTCCCGGCGAAGAGGTGGACCTTAGCCCCACCCTTTTTGTTAAACTCACGAATCTCCTTCACCTGCTCACGAAGCCGCTCTTCGGTCAGGCCATTGGCTTGAAAACTGGAACGGCTGTGATCGGCGATCCCGAGATAATCCCAGCCAAGCTCGTCGGCGGCGGCCGCCATTTCGGCAAGAGTCCCCCGCCCATCGGAAGCCTTCGTGTGGTTATGAAGAGCGCCCCGGACATCGTCCAACTCGATTAGATTCGGGAGATTTCCCGATTCGGCCCATTCGATCTCATCACCGCCTTCGCGCAGTTCCGGGGGAATCCACTCGAGGCCCAAGCGTTCGAACAAACCGGCCTCGTCCGCAACGGATTCGTGATCCCCCTCGCCTCCTTTCTGCAAGAGTCCCCACTCGCTCAGGCTCAACCCCCTCTCGAGGGCTCGCTTGCGCATCATGACATTGTGATCCTTCGATCCGGTAAAATGATGAAGAGCTGCGGGGAATTGGACTTCGGAGACGACCCTGATATCGGCTTGCAGCCCCCCCTCGAAACGGACACTCGATTTCGTCTTCCCGTGGGCGGACACCTCCGTCACCCCCTCTTGCCCGACAAACCAGTCCATGACCGATTCCGGATCCTCAGAAGCGACAATGAAATCCAGATCACCAACCGTTTCTTTGCGGCGCCGCAGACTACCGGCAATCTCCGCCCGCTGAACCGCCTTTAATTTTTTCAAACCTTCCAAGACCGGGAGGGCCACTTCCTCGGCCGAAGAAAGAAGCTGTCGCTGGGAAAACTTCTCCAGATTCTCCAGACCTTTGAGAATCTTTGCCGCACTCTTCTCGCCAAACCCCTTCAAAGCCGCCACTTTGCCGGACTCACAGGCCTCGCGCAACGAGTCCAGGGAGTCCACACCGAGCTCTTGGTTCAGCTTATGGATCGTCTTCCCCCCGAGACCCGAAATGCCAACCATCTCCCGCAACCCCTCCGGGATTTCCTTTTTCAGCTTCTCGTAATACTCGAGCTCTCCGGTTCGAAAGAGGGTTTCGACCTTCTCGGCGAGCGCCTTCCCCACTCCGTCGAGATCCTGCAAGCGTCCCTCCTCGACCAAGGTTTCGAGCGATTCGGAGTTTCGCTCTAGCGCTCGAGCTCCGTTTTCGTAGGCCCGGATTTTGAAAGCGTTCTCTCCTTTGATTTGGAGCAGCACGGCGATCTCCTCCAGAATTTCAACAATCTCATCGCGATCCTTCGGCATAGTTCACCAAATTGTCCATTCCTCGGCGGACAGGCAACCGCATTGCGGGATCGACTCGAGCGATTTCAATCCCACGATCAATGCCATGAAGTTCCTGCTTTATCTCCCCGCCCTTCTCCTTTCTCTGATGCCCGCGGCCGGGCAGACCTTCGGCGTCGATATCGATGTCGACGATCCTCCGGAAGGAATTTTTTCCGAAGAGTGGTCGGAGATGTACATCAACGGGTCGAAAGTCGGCTACACACACACCGTCCTCGAGCGACAAGGAGAAGAGATCCTCACCCTCGAGGATAGCTTCATGAAAATGGGCCGCGGAGATACGGCCATCACCACGATCAGCACGAGCAAAACCCGCGAAAAACTCGACGGCACTCCTATCTCGATGGTCTCCGTGAACCGGGAAGGCCAACGAACCAAGACTCAGAGAGTGAAATTCAGCCCCGATGGCGCCCATGTGGAGACCACCGACAATACCCGCTCCTGGTCACGAGACATCGAGCTCGATCCCGGCTTCGTCCTCAGCTGGAGCTATGTCCGGGAGCTGGAGAAACGAAACCTTCAGCCCGGAGAGACACTCGAAAACCAAATCTACGTCCCGGATCTGGTTCTCGACCGCACGCTTCCAGTTTCGACCACGGTCATCGGCGAGGAAAACGTTACGGTCGACGGGAAAAAGGTCCCTTCGACAAAGATCCAGCAAACCCTGCAGCTCGGATTCCTCCCCTTGAAGCTGACCGCGTGGATTGAGACCGACGGAACTCTCCTGCGCATGAATATGCCACTCGGAGGAATGGACATCACCCTTCTCGGCTCCGATGAAGCCCGAGCAAAGTCCTCCTTTTCCCCGCCCGATCTCTTTACCAATACCCTCATTCCCCTCAATAAAGCCATTCCCGACAACGCCGAGACGGTGACCTTCCTCGTTCAGTCGAACGGCAATATCGTCGAAGGCCTTCCCGACAGTGCCTACCAGAGCGTCAAACGGATCGATCAGGGAACCTTTGAAGTGACCGTCCAGCGGGGTGAACTCCAGTTCGCCGGGAACTCCCCTTTGGACGAAGTTTATCTTCAACCCTCCCCACTCGTCGATTTTGAAGATCCGGCAATCGCCGAGCTCATCGAGAACGCCGGACTGGACGAACTCTCTCCCGAAGATCGGGTCCGCGAGCTTGTCCGCATTGCCGACGAGGCGATCTCGATCAAATCCATGGACATGGGATTCGCCACTGCATCAGAAACTGTGGCCCTCAGCGAGGGCGACTGCACGGAGCATGCCCTCCTCCTCACCGCACTGGGACGGGCGGCCGGCATTCCCACGCGCGGAGCTTCCGGAGTGGTCTACTTTCTCGATGCCGACGGCCAACCCACCATGGGCTATCACATGTGGGCCCAATTCTGGAATGGAAGCCAGTGGCTCGACATCGATGCCGCCTTCGGAACCGCCGAACCCGCTCCGATTCGCATCCTCTTCTCCACCACCGATCTGATGGACCCCTCTCTCACTGAGGACGTCCTTACCTTGTCCCAATATCTGGGACAGACTCAAATAAAAGTGTCCTCGGTCTCGGTGGACCGATAGAAACTTACTCGCTCGTTTCTTTGGGAATCTTGTTGTCCGTGCGGACGAGCAAGACCGGCTCCTTGGTCTTCACCCAGATCCCCTGCTCCTTGAAGTGGCGGGCGGTAACCGTCTCACAAGCCTCACCAATCGTCTCCACCGGGAAACGGCGCCCCTTCGGGGTTGTATTGAACTCGTACGCGGCCCGGATGATCTTGTCCTTGGCCAACTGAGGGCTTTCCCCTTCGGGAATTTGGACTACCCAACCCGTGAGGTCGATGCCTTGCAGCTTGCCCTCGGGGTCCGAGACCATGATCGAAAACTCCTTTTTTACGGGCGGAGCCTTCGGTTCTTCCTCTTTCTCCAACTCCTTATTGATGTCCTCAATGATCTGGCTGACCTGACGGACATCGAGTTCGTTGCGCTGGAGAACACGCTTGAGAAGATCCATTTCAACTTTACGACCGGGCATAGGCTATCAAGCTAGGGTGAAGAATGGGTCCAAAGTCAAGAACCGCTTCTGCAGCGGCCTCCGACTCCAAGAGCTCAAGACTAGACGCGACCGAGGTACGAGCCGTTGTCCGTGCTCACCTTGATGCGGTCTCCCGGCTTGATGAACAGGGGCACTTGAACGGTAATCCCCGTCGTCGTCACTGCGGGCTTCTGCGCGGCACTGGCCGTATCTCCCCGAAGACCCTCGGGAGCTTCCGCCACATCCATTTCCACGGAAGATGGCAGCTGGACCTGCACCGGGCGACCATCCACATGAAGAATGTCATACTCCTGGTTTTCGGTCAGATAGGCCTTCTTGTCTTCCAGCAAATCAAACGGAATCATCGTATCCTCAAAGGTCTCCGGGTGGAGAAAATGATAGCCGTCCTGATCTTCGTAGCTGAACTCGAGGCGCAAATTCTCGGTGTGCATGAACTCCACCGACTCCGTCGAACGGAACTTCTGGGTGGTGGTGGATCCGGTATTGAGGTTGCGGAGCGTAGCCTGAACAAACCCGGCCTGACGGCCCTGGGTGCGGTGAAGCATTTCCAGTACGAGGTGGGGAGCGCTCTGGTAGTCGATGACTCGACCTTTTCGAATTTCGGTTGGTGATGCCATAAACAGGCAAAAGAAACCAGAATCCGCGCCGATGACAAGGGGGAAGAACGGGGAAGTTTCCCTCCTCCCGTCAGCTTTCGGCCTCCGTCATCCATTTTAAACCAGACCCCTTTTTGCAAAGGTTGCGGGGAAATTTGCTTTTCCGGGAAAAGATAGCTTCGCTCCCAGCCATGCCCGAACTTGCGGAAGTGGAATACTACAAGAGGCGCTGGGAGCCGGCGCTCGGCCAAACTGTGCAAAAGATTGACCTGCATGAGAAAAACAGGGTTTTCCGAGGGACGGACACCGAGGATCTGACCAAGAGCTTAACCGGAAGCCAATTCAGCGAAGCGCGGGCCCATGGGAAACAAATGCTTTTCCGATTTGGGGAAGAAGGCTGGCTCGGGGTTCATCTCGGCATGGCCGGAAAGCTCTTCTGTCAGTCTCCCGAGACGTTCGAACCGCACAAACACGACCACTTGGTCATTCACCTCGAACCCAGCGTTCTCATTTTCAGAGATACTCGATATTTTGGCCGGATTCTCTGGCATCGCGGACCGGAGGAACCAGATTGGTGGACTCAGGCCGGGCGCAACCTTCTCGATGATGACTACACCGAAGAGATTTTCCGCGAGAGCCTGAGAAGACGTTCCAAGACTCCCGCCAAATCGCTACTTCTGGACCAGAAACATTTTCCCGGAATCGGGAATTGGATGGCAGACGAGATCCTCTGGCGGGCCGCTGTTCATCCCGAAAAGCGCGGAGGCCAACTGAGCGAAAAAGAGATCTCTGCGCTCTACCAGTGCCTCCGTGAAGTATGTCGCGACGCGATGCGGGTCATTGCCCCTGACTGGTCCGACCCTCCCCAAAGTTGGCTATTTCGTCACCGCTGGAAAGATGGAGGCATTTGCCCGAAAACGGAAAAACCTCTGGCCCGGATTCAGGTAGGCGGACGGACCACCTGCTACTCTCCGGCCCGACAGGGTAAAGCGCCTTAACCCAGCCTGTCCCGAAACGTCTCGTATCCGAAACGCCGCGCGGTTTCGAATTCCCCGTTCTCCCGCAGCACCGCGATGGAGGGAAGCTGAATCCCGTTAAAGGTGGTATTCTTCACCATGGTATAATGACCCATGTCTCCGAATACGATTCGGTCGCCAACCTCGAGAGGTTGATCGAAAGAATATTCTCCGATCACGTCGCCAGCCAGGCAGGTCAGCCCCCCGAGACGATAGGTATAGGGCTTCTCATTGGGCCGAGCGGCTCCGTAGATTTCGGGTCGATAGGGCATTTCGAGGACATCGGGCATGTGCGCCGTGACCGATGTATCCAAAATCACATTGCGACCGTGATTCTCTGTGATATCGAGAACCGTGGTCACCAAGACTCCGGTGTTCAAGCCGAAGGCCTCGCCCGGCTCCAAGTAAACCTTTAGCCCCGTTTTTTCGCGGAACTCCCGAACGATCCGGATGAGTCGATCAATATCATAATCGTCTCGGGTGACGTGATGCCCTCCTCCGAAATTGATCCATTTCAGATGAGGAAAGCACCAGCCAAATTTTTCTACCACAACTGCCAAAGTCCTCTCCAAGGCATCAGAATTATGCTCACAGAGAGTGTGAAAATGCAGGCCGTCGATCCCCTCCAAAGAGGCCTCGGACAACTCTTCCGAGCGGATCCCCAAGCGCGAGCCCGGTGAGCACGGATCATAGAGAGGAGTGTGCCCCTCGGAATGTTCAGGATTCACCCGCAACCCGAAATCGATGGAACCATTTCCCTCCCGGGCAAACTCGATCCAACGATCCTTTTGCGACAGCGAGTTGAAGACCACGTGATTCACCAGGGGCAGGGATACCTCAAAATCCTCTTTGCGGTAGGCCGGCGCAAAGATGTGAACCTCTCCACCCACTTCTTCGCGGGCGAGTTGTGCCTCGTGAGGCGAACTCGCACAGGCCCCATCGACATATTGTCCAACGAGTGGGAGCAGAGGGCGGCAGGCAAAGCCTTTCAGTGCCAGCAACACCGTCGCCCCACTCTCGTCCTTCACCCGGCGCAGCTTCTCGAGATTCTCCCGAAAAGCCCTCTCCACCATGACGTAGGACGGGCTATCCGACTCGCGAAGAATGAGTTTCAGCTCATCGCCAGTCGGAAAGTGAATGGGAATATCGCTCAAACCGGGATCTCCACGCGAGTCCAGGGAAGGCCGTACTGGTTCAAGTCTTCCATGAAAGGATCCGGATCCATTTGCTCCATGTTGAAGACGCCTTCTCCGCTCCACTTTCCGGTAAGCATCATCTTGGCACCGATCATTGCCGGGACGCCAGTCGTGTAGGAGATGGCCTGAGACTTCACCTCCTTGTAGCAATCCTCGTGATTGCAGATGTTGTAGACGTAGACCTTTTTGCGCTCTCCGTCACGAACCCCGTCAGCGATACATCCGATGCAAGTGCGCCCTTTGGTCAATGGACCGAGGCTGGCGGGATCGGGAAGGACGGCTTTGAGGAACTGGAGAGGAATGATCTGCTGCCCCTGATACTCGACCGGATCAATCCGGGTCATCCCGACATTCTGCAAGACCTCGAGGTGCTTCAGATAATTGTCGGAAAAAGTCATCCAGAACCGGGCCGATTTCAGGCCTTGGATGTTCTTGGTCAAAGACTCCAACTCTTCGTGATACATCCGGTAGATGTTCATCGGCCCAATGCCTTCCGGGAAATCGAAGCTATTCTTGGTCGAAAGCGCCGGCGTCTCGACCCACTCCCCATTTTCGAAGTGGCGGCAAGGAGCGGTGACCTCGCGGATATTGATCTCGGGATTAAAGTTGGTCGCGAAGGGCATCCCGTGGTTGCCCGCATTCGCGTCGATGATGTCGAGCTCGTGAATCTCCTCAAAGTCGTGCTTCGCCATCCAGGCGGTGAAGACGTTGGTCACGCCAGGATCGAACCCGGAGCCGAGAAGTGCCATCAAACCCTTCTCCTTAAAACGCTCTTGATATGCCCACTGCCAAGAATACTCAAACTTCGCGGTTTCCGGCGGCTCATAGTTGGCCGTATCGAGGTAATTGACTCCCGCAGCGAGGCAGGCATCCATGATCGAAAGATCCTGATAAGGCAGGGCCACATTGATCACCAGATCCGGCTTCTCCTTCTCGAGAAATGCGGTCAGAGCCGGGACGTCATCGGCATCGATCTGCGCTGTGCGCACGTCGCGGCCAATCTCAGCGGCAATTGCCTTGCACTTCGACTCCGTGCGGCTAGCCAGAACGATTTCTTCGAAAACTTCGGGCACTTGCGCGCACTTGTGAGCGACGACACCGCCGACACCTCCAGCACCAATAATGATCACTTTTGCCATACAACACGGCTAACAGTTTGTAGCCTCTTCGCCAAGAGGAAGAATCGGTTAAATATTCAGCACCGTTACGGAACCGGTACACATGGTAGGCCGCAGAAAAATGGACCACCTAGGAAAGCGGATGGGGCGAAACCTCCTCCGCCTACTCTTCGAAGTAAGTGTAACCGCGCAGCGTATCCTCGAAAGTCTTCACGATCGAACGCCGCTCATCGACATCGATATCTCCCGAGCGCACCGCCCGCTCAACCGACGCACGAAAACGCGAAGAAACCTGCTTCGGGTCGTATTCGACGTAAGAAAGAACGTCGGCAATGGAGTCGCCTTCAATTTCGCGGTCCACTTCAAAATCGCCGCCCTTCCCCATTCTCACGCTCACTACATGAGTATCGCCGAGAAGATTGTGCAGATCGCCCAAAGTCTCTTGGTACGCTCCAACGAGGAAGACCCCGAGCAGATACTTCTCCTGATCCCGCGGTTCGTGAACCGCCAGAGTGCGGCGGATGCGGCCCGATTCGACAAAACGGTCCACTTTCCCATCACAATCACAGGTAATGTCCGAAAGGATCGCCCGGCGGCTCGGCTCCTCGTTGAGACGCTCAATAGGCACAACCGGAAACACTTGGTCAATCGCCCAGGCATCGGGCAGCGACTGAAAGAGGCTGAAATTTCCGTAGTAAATATCGGCGAGGAAAGACTCCAACCCGAGAAGCTCCTCCGGCACCTCGTCCTCATCCATTTGCGAACAAAGCTTCCAAATCTTCGAAAGATTGTCCCAAAAAATTTTCTCTCCGAGACTCCGATCGCGCAGCCCGAGCGCTCCCGCCTGGAAAAGCTGGCGAATCTCGTCCCGGTAGTAGAAGGCATCGTTGTAACACTCCTGCAGATTCTCGTCGTTCAAGGCGCGGCCAACCTCCAGAGAATTGCGAAGCAGGTAGTGCGCATCTTGCGGCACCTCCGACTCGTCAAGATCCGGCTCAAAACGATTCACATCGAGGACGTCGACCAACAAGACGGAATAATAGGCCACGGTCGCCCGGCCGGACTCCGACACGATGGTTGGATGATCCACCTTGGAGAGATCCATCTGGTGCTTCACCGTTTCGATAACGTCGCGGCAATACTCTTGGATCGTGTAGTTCCGACTGCCTCCACTCTTTGATTGGGAGCCCTCATAATCGATCGCCAGCCCCCCACCAATATCGAGCGTCCCCATCGGCGCCCCCTCCTCGATCAGCCCGACGTAAACCCGGCAGGCTTCGGTCAGGGAAGTACGGATATCCCGAATATCCGGAACTTGAGATCCCAAGTGATAGTGCAGGAGCTGCACACAATCGAGATACCCCGATTCCCGGAAGCGATCAATGCAGTCCATCAACTGACCGGCGTTGAGCCCGAAGACACTACGATCCCCACCGGAATCCTTCCAGTGACCACTACCACAAGAGGAAAGGCGAACCCGGACACCAACCTTCGGGCGAATCCCCAACCGCTTGGCCGTCTCGATGATCAGATTGACCTCGATCGGAGTCTCGATGACGAAAACGCAGTCAATCCCGATTCGGCGGGCGTAAAGGCCCAACTCGATAAAGCGCTCATCCTTGTAGCCATTGCAAATGAGGAGATCTCCCGGGTTCTTCAGGTAGGCAAGAGCGGCAATGAGCTCAGCCTTGCTTCCCGCCTCAAGCCCGTGGCCGTATCGGGCGCCATAGGTGCAGACCTCGTCGATCACTTGCTCCTGCTGGTTCACCTTAACCGGGTAGACTCCACGGTATCTTCCTCCGTAGGAATATTCTTCGATCGCCTCGTTAAATCCTGAATTCAGTTCGTGAATCTGCTGGTCGAGCAATTCGGGAAACCGCAGGAGAACGGGCATCGAAATTCCCCGCTTCCGCAATCCCTCTACCACCCTCGGCAAAGAAAGGCGGGATCCATCATTCTCCCCTTTAGGACAGAGGACCACATCCCCCTCCTCAGATACGTCAAAATAACCACCACTCCATTCGCGAACACCATAAAGGGCGGCAGAGTCTTCGGAGGTCCAGGACTGGGAATCCATCTCGGGGGAATTCATTTCTTTCACTCGACAACGATCAGTGCAATCCGACCGGATTCGCAAGCGCTAACACCAATTCCCTTTCCAACCTCAGCTTGCGTCTACGCAATCTATTGATTCCCAACCAAGTTCATCGCCACCTGCAACCAAAGCGGTGTGGTGATCACTGACACCAGCAAGGTGGAAACGACCACTCGGACCGCCACATCCTGACGCCCTCCGTAAAACCCGGTCACGACAACGGGAAACAAACCGGCAGGCATCGCCGCTTGGATGGCAACGACCCGTTTCAGTTCGACGGGAAGAGGGAGAAAATAGGCGGCAGCCAGAAAGAAAACCGGGAGTAACCCCAATCGCAGCAAGCAAGCACCGGTCACGACATTCCAGCCGGAGCGAAACGCATCGCGGGTGAGGAGTCCACCGATCGCACAGCCTGCGAGAATGATTCCCATCGGGACGGCAATCTCGGCGAGATATTCGAGAAACTGCTCTACCCAGTTCGGCAAGGTGGCGTAAATTCCCGAGTAGTTGAGGACGAGAGCGAGAACGAGGGCGATGAGAGGCGGATTGATGACGCGCCGAAAACCTTCGCGATTGAAAATTCCCTGAAGGATCAGGACGCCGACCGTCCAAAAGGCAAGGTCCACGCCGACGTTGTGCACGAAGAGGATGGCCAAGGTCCCGTCATTTTGCCCGTAAAAGGCAAAGACCAACGGAATCGGCAGGTAGCCGTAATTGTAAATTCCGGTGGTGAAGGAGAATGCGCGGCGGCCCTTGCCCAGTTTCAACCGGAACATCGGAGCGCAGATCCATGCGACACCAAAGCCGAGAAGAACGGTGAGAAAACCCGTCGCGATCGACACCCCGACGACTCCTACATTTTCCACGGCAGGCGTCGGCCCCACCGCACCCAGAATCAACGCCGGGTAAAAGATGGTGACGATCACCCGCATCAGAGGGCTCTCCGCCTCAGCGGGCAGGAGGTTGCTCTTGCGGAGGAAGATCCCCAAGCCGACCAGAAGGAACACGGGGAGGGTCACCCCCAGTATTCCAAGAAAAGAGCCGGTCATACTCGGCCGTGAATCTGAGACAAAAACCGATTACCGGATCATTCCGGCAGCCACGGTCTTGTTCGTGAACTCGTCGATCAGGATGAAACTTCCCGTGAAGCGATTGCGTCCGTATGAATCGAAGAACAAGGGCTCCGAAGTGCGGAGCTGGACACGGGCGATGTCGTTCATCCCAATGTTCAGATCCGACTCAATCTTGTGCAGATTGTTGATGTCTACCTTGTACTTGATCCCCTTGACCATCGCCTTCGCCGTCTTCGTCGTGTGGCGGATGATGTACTTCCCGCGGGTCTGCAGAGTGTTATCCGAAGAGAACCAGCAAATCATGGCGTCAATGTCCTGACTCACCTGCGGCTGGTTATTCGGCTTCACGATCATGTCGCCCCGACTGATGTCGATCTCGTTCTCGAGACGGATCGCGACGGACATCGGCGAAAAGGCTTCATCGACTTCCTCTTCGAATCGATCAATTGAGCGGATTTTCGAAGAGAAACCGGAGGGCAACACCGTAACCTCGTCGCCGGGCTTGAAAACCCCGCCGGCGATGCGACCACCATACCCCCGATAATCGTGATACTTCTCGGAATGCGGGCGGATCACCCATTGAACCGGGAAGCGGGCATCGACGTGATTCGCATCCGAACCGATATAGACCGTCTCCAAATGGTAGAGAAGCGGTGAGCCTTCATACCAAGGCATGTTCTCGGAACGACGGACCACATTGTCTCCATGCAAAGCACTGATGGGGATGAAGGTCATCTCCTTGATGTCCAGCCGCGACGCAAAGTCGGAGAACTGCTTCACGATTTCGTTGTAGCGTTCTTCCGAATAGTCGACGAGGTCCATCTTGTTGATGCAGAGGACCACGTGCTCGATACGAAGAAGCGAAGCGATGAAGGAGTGGCGGCAAGTTTGCTCGATCACTCCCTTGCGGGCATCAATGAGGATGATCGCCAGATTTGCGGTCGAGGCCCCCGTCACCATGTTCCGGGTGTATTGAATGTGCCCCGGGGTGTCCGCGATGATGAACTTGCGCTTGGGAGTCGCGAAGTAGCGATAGGCCACGTCGATCGTGATCCCCTGCTCCCGCTCGGCCCGCAATCCATCTGTGAGAAGGGCCAAATTGACATTGGCGTCCCCCCGCTGGTGGCTGCTGCGTTCGATCGCCTCCAACTGATCTTCAAAGATCGTCTTGGTATCGTACATGAGCCGCCCAATGAGCGTGCTCTTACCATCGTCGACACTCCCTGCAGTCGTAAACCGCAGGAGGTCCATATCCATGTATCCGTCGTCAGTAGACATCAAAAATACCCTTCCTTTTTACGATCTTCCATCGCCGATTCGGAACGCTTGTCGTCGGCGCGGCCACCGCGCTCAGTCTGACGAGCCGAGGCAACTTCCTCGATAATCTTTTCCAAAGTGTCAGCAGTCGACTCCACCGCACCGGTGCAGGTGGCGTCGCCCACGGTCCGGAAACGGACGATGCGCTTCTCGGGCTTCTCGTCATCTCGGAGAGTGAGAAACTCGTTGTTGGCGAGAAGAACACCTTCCCGCTCGATCACCTCACGCTCGTGAGAGAAGTAGATCGATGGGATCGGAATCTCTTCGCGGAGGATGTATTGCCACACATCCATCTCGGTCCAATTCGACAACGGGAAGACACGGAAATGCTCCCCTTGCGACTTGCGGGCGTTGAAAAGATTCCAGAGCTCGGGGCGCTGGTTCTTCGGATCCCACTGGCCAAATTCGTCCCGGTGGGAGAAGAAACGTTCCTTCGCGCGGGCCTTTTCCTCGTCGCGACGGGCACCCCCAACGGCGGCATCGAACCGATTTTCCTCAATCGCATCCAGGAGAGTGACGGTCTGCAGCGCGTTGCGGCTAGCATTCGGACCCTTCTCTTCTACGGCACGACCCTGGTCGATCGAATCCTGCACGGAAGCGACGATGAGCTGTCCGCCGATATCCTTGATGAACTGGTCGCGAAACTCGATGGTTTCCGGGAAATTATGGCCGGTATCAACGTGCATGAACGGCATCGGTGGACGCGCGGGCCAGAACGCTTTCTGCGCGAGCCGTGCGACCACGATGGAGTCTTTCCCCCCTGAAAAGAGGATTACCGGCCGCTCGAACTGGGCAGCAGTCTCACGGAGGACGAAAATCGCCTCCGATTCAAGCTGCTCCAAATGACGGATCTTATAAGAGACACTCATGAAAAAGGCGGAGAAAACCAGAACTATGGGTGGGGGAAAAGGAAAAAAGGCCGCCGCTCCCCCGAGAGAACGCGGAATCCTACCGAATAAGAGCCCTATTCCCAGCTTTCATCGACCAAACAAGGCCTTTACGGATCCAGTAGGCAACCCTCCCTATCCGTCGCGTTTCCCTTGGATCTAAACGGAGCTATGAAACAGTTGGCTGGACTCGCTCGCGAAGAATCGTGAGCAAACGCTTGGCGGAGTCTTCGGCGGATTCCGATTCGGTATCGAGAATGATGACGTTTCCGCCCTCAGGCTCTTCAAATCCGGAATCCTTCCCCGTAAATTGCTTCACGCCACCTTGCGCAGCCTTGGCGTAGAGCCCTTTGACATCCCGTCGGGCACACTCCTCGAAAGAGGCTTTGACGTAGACTTCGATAAAATCTTCGGCCCCGACAATCGAACGAGCCATCTCCCGAAGCTCCTTCTTCGGGGTGATAAACGAAGCCAAGGTCACGACACCAGCTTCCTTCAGGAGCTTGGCGACTTCGGAGATCCGGCGAATGTTTTCCAACCGATCCTCATCGGAGAAGCCCAAATTCTGATTCAGCCCACTGCGGATATTATCCCCGTCGAGAATCTGAGTCATTCTCCCGTCTTCGTGCAGAGCGCGTTCGACTAGATTGGCAATGGTGCTCTTACCGGAACCGGAGAGACCGTAGAGCCAGACGACTACTGATCGTTGTCCGAGCAGTCGTTGCTTATCATCCCGTCCCAAAAGACGGTCGAAGACGGGATGAATATTCTCCTGAGACATTGATTACTTCTCGTTCTTGGCGGATTTCCTCGCGATCGCGGCCTTCACGAAAGCCGCGAAAAGCGGGTGCGCCGAGTTCGGCTTCGACTGGAATTCCGGGTGAAACTGGACCCCGACAAACCAAGGATGATCTTCCACTTCGACGATCTCGACCAGGTCCCGCTCGGGATTGCGCCCGGCGACGGCGAGACCAGCCTCGGTGAGTTGATCCCGGTAGGCGTTGTTGTACTCGAAACGGTGGCGGTGGCGTTCCCGTACCATCGGGGCTCCGTAAGCTTTGGCGGCATTCGACCCCTCGACGAGTTCGCAGTCATAGGCTCCGAGGCGCATGGAGGCGCCTTTTACCGTCATCCCCCGCTGCTCTTCCATGAGGTCGATAACCGGGTGCTCGGCCTTGGCGTCAAACTCCGTGCTGTTCGCACCCTCGAGTCCGAGAACGTTGCGAGCATACTCGATGACGGCGACCTGCATTCCGAGGCAAAGGCCTAGGTAGGGTATGCCGTTCTCGCGGGCGAGACGCACGGCTTCGATCTTTCCTTCGATGCCGCGATCACCAAATCCACCCGGAACCAAAATCCCATCCAAATTCTTAAATTCTTCGGGGAACTCACCCTCGAGCGTCTCGGAATCGACCCGGACCACTTCGATACCGCAGTCATTGGCGATCCCGCCGTGGGTGAGCGACTCGTAAACAGACTTATAAGCGTCCTGCAGCTCGATATATTTCCCAACCACCCCGATGCGAACCTGGGTTTGCGGATACTTCAAGCGGCGAACCACATCCTGCCAGACCGCCATTCCCGGACGTTCATCCGGAAGGTGCAGTCCTTTGACGACCAGGGTATCCAAATTTTCGCGCTGCAACATCAGGGGAAGCTCGTAGATCGAGGACTCCACGTCCTGCTCCTCGACGACGGCCGATTGCGGAACGTTGCAGAAAAGACTGAGCTTCTGACGAAGTTCACCCGGAATGGCTTCCTCGGTCCGGCAGATAAGAATATCGGGTTGAATCCCAATCTCGCGCAACTTCGCCACACTCATTTGGCTCGGCTTGCTCTTTAACTCGCCAGCCGCCTTCAGGTAAGGCAGGAGGGTCACATGAATGAAGAGACGGTTCTCGTGGCCAATCTCCAGCGAGAACTGGCGCATCGCTTCCAGGAAAGGTAGCCCCTCGATATCCCCAATCGTTCCACCAATCTCGGTGATGAGGATATCCACATCCTCGCCGGCCGCGTAGATGCGTTCTTTAATCTCGTTGGTCACGTGAGGGATCACCTGCACGGTCTTCCCGAGGTAATCTCCACGACGCTCCTTCTGAATCACTGATTCGTAGATCTGACCGGAGGTCAGGTTATTGAAACGGGAAAGATTGCCGGAGGTGAAACGCTCGTAGTGCCCGAGATCCAGATCCGTCTCGGCTCCATCGTCCAAGACATAGACCTCACCGTGCTGAAACGGGCTCATCGTGCCCGGGTCGACATTCAGGTATGGATCGAACTTCTGGATTCTCACGGAAAAGCCGCGTTGCTCAAGCAACGCCCCTAAAGCAGCCGACGTCAGCCCCTTCCCTAGAGAGGATACCACTCCTCCAGTTACAAAAATAAATTTCCCAGCGGGCGCGCCTGATTTTGCCATGGAACACGCTTTTGCCGAATCGCACAGGGGAACGCAACCCCTAGCGGTCGGTGAATCCAATTTTTTCTCGCCCCCTCCCCAGCCTCAATTTCTCCCAGCCCCCCAGAACCTGCCGATTCCGCCCACTCTCGATACTTCGAAAGTTAAATGTAAAAATGCGTCCAAGCCCCACCAATAGTTGGCCAAACAGGCCTTCTTCCATCTATAAATGCGGCAATGCAAGCTACTTGGTCCCATGATTTCTCCATCTTTCTTGAGAGAATTTTCGGGGAGCCCCAGGGCTCGACGCCTTTTATGATCATTGGCGTCATCGCTCTCGGCAGCCTCGTTTTCTTCGCGTGGATGATCACCAACCTCATCTGCTCCCATCGCAAGGGCATTTTTGCCTCCTTTTTCTCCCAAGCCATTCCCGGCTTCGCCGCGATCTTTGGTTGGATCGCCCTTCACCGCCACGTCGGTCCTCGACTCGAAGGAGAAGGATTGCAAACGCTCGTGCCGATCGTCGGCGCGATTCTGATCGGAATGGTAGCCAGTTTGCTCACCTCCCGGAAAATCCTCGGCATTTCCGGCTCGAGCTCCATCGTCACCAACTTCCTGACCTACGCCTGCGTTCTCGGCATGATCTTCCTCGGCGGATCGCTGGTTCGCGAGATGGATTCCAGCCTCCACACGTTGGAACACGAGAAGGCCCAACGCGAAACCGACACTCAGAACATCCTGCAACAGAATGTGACGAAATCCTCGTCGCTAAAGAGAAACTAGACTCTCTGACTCCCCTCCGATTCCTTGCCGGGAAAAGACCCCGCCCTCAACTGCGAGCGGCCAACACTTCGGCAAACGGCACCTCGGCACATTTCCCGAACCATGCATTCCCCCGCAGTCCCCGAACCGCGGAAACCGCCGGGGAGCTGAGTCCGCACAAAAAACGAGCTTGCTGCCGCGGACGCCCCAACGCCTCCGGATGAGCCGCAACCAAGTCTTCAAAACCATCGAGGGCCAAACTTTCGATTCCCGGACTCCGCCGTGGTGGGATCGGTTCCGGGGTATCTCCCAGACAATTTCCACAATGCCCACAGTCGGCGATACTCTCCCCGAAGTACTCCAATAACATTGCGGTGAGACATCCGGGCTCCTCAGCATACTCCAGCATGAGGCCGATTCGTTCGATCTCCATCCGTTCGTGCGTTTCGAAACTTGCGGCCAGCTCCTCCGCAAGAAGAGCCGGGTCCGGCTCCTCCGCCAGCAGCTGGAAACGCTGCCGGTAACCTGCCAACTGCAGATCCGCCAATCCCTTCGTCTGCAAACTTTCCAAAGCCCGCAACACCACCGCTCGGTCCTGACCCGTCGCTTCAACCGCCCGATCCATATCGAGGGTCACCCATTTCTTTGCTTTAGCGCAGCAGGCAAAGAGCTTCCGCAGAAAACTCGCTTGGCCCTCGGAATACTCGCCGAGCATGGCCTGACTGTCCACCTTCGGGGCAAATCGGACACTCCCGTAATAATGTCCCTCCGAACGGATCACTCCGGCCAATTCCAGACGAGTCAGCAAGGTGCTGATGACGAGCGGGCGCATATCGAACCGCCGGGCAAGATCCGTGACGGCCAGATCGATGCTGGGTCCCTGCATGAGCAACTCGCCGAGCAGATTCTCCAGATTCACCGGATCAGGGGTGTCCCCATAGACAAAATTCTCCAAGGTGGTGACGTCATCGCCACAGGCAAAAAGCTCACAGACCGACGGCTTCCCGTCGCGCCCCGCTCGCCCGATCTCCTGCATGTAGCTCTCAAATCCTTTCGCCAGATGGTAATGGTAAATATATCGAATGTCGGCCTTATCGATCCCCATCCCGAAGGCAATCGTGGCACAAATGATCTGCACATCGCCCCGCATAAAGGCCTCCTGGGTCGAGCTACGTTTTTCCGCCGCCATCCCGGCATGGTAGGGCTCCGCGTTGAAGCCCGCCTCCTTCAATGAGGCAGCAACCTCCTCTGCATGCCGCTGGAGACTCACGTAGACAATGGTCGCTCCCGCTGGTCGGTCCCGCAGACGCTGGAGAAGCAGATCCGGCCGAACTTCATCCGCGCAGGCCGTGACCCGCAACTCGAGATTGGCCCGGTAAAACCCCGTATTGATGATGTCCTCGGGAGCGATCCCAAAGGCCGCCGCCATATCCGCCGACACCTTGGGCGTGGCCGTCGCGGTGAGAGCGAGCACTCTCTCCACCTCCAAAGACTTGGCGGCATCGGCCAGCTTCAAGTAATCGGGACGAAAATTGTGCCCCCACGCCGAAATGCAATGAGCCTCATCCACCGCGAGGAGGCTGATCCGCTGCCCCCGAATCAAACTGAGAAACCTCTCGTTCCCCAAACGCTCCGGAGCGACGAAAAGAAGCCCGACCTCCCCCGCCCGGATCTCCGCGGTCACACGACGGTAGTCCTCCTCGTCCAAACTCGAATCGAGACGCTCGGCCCGCACCCCTTTGGCGCGGAGACTGTCGATCTGATCCTTCATCAAGGCCAAGAGCGGGGAGATGACCAGAGTCAGCCCCGGCAGTAAGAGCGAAGGGAGTTGATAACAGAGACTCTTGCCCGAGCCCGTGGGAAAGATGGCGGCCGCCCCCTTCCCCGCAAGCAAACGATCGATCACCTCCTGCTGGCCCGGTCGAAATTCCTCAAATCCAAAGCGTTCACGGAGTAAAGACAGGGAATCGTTCGCATCGGACATCCTCTTACCCTCTGAAAGTTCACGTCCACACCGCAAGCGTCGACTCCCGAACCGCGACCCCACGGACAATAAAATGGGCTCGTCTTCCCCATACGGAGCGTGAGAACATCGCCTCCACTATGAATGAATGGAAAACTGAGCTGAATTCTTTCCTCGAGATGATCTTCAACGCCCCCTACGGAACGAAACCGTTCTGGGTCTCGGCAGGCATTGCTCTCGGCGTCCTTCTAATTTTTGGCTGGCTCATCTCCAATTTCATTTTCTCCGCGAAACGGGGCATGATCATCTCCTTTATCGCAAATCTCCTCCCCGGTGCCGCCGCCATCGCGGGCTGGATCGCCGTCACTCTTTACGCCGTTCCCGAGCTCAACGCCGGTCCGGTGCGGGACTATCTCCCCCTCGCCGGGGCGATTCTGGCTGGCTTTCTCGCCACCATGATCTTCTCCCGGTTTATACTCGGAATTACTGAAGGCAAAGTCTTCATCTCGATGATCATGACCTATGCCTGCGTGGCCGGAGCGATCTTCATCGGCGGGTCTCTTGTGAAGAACGTAGACTCAGGCCTCGAAAGCCTCGAGAACAAGCAGAACGAGCGTCAGCAAGAATCGGATTCGATTCTCCAATACTGACCCGCCTCATCGCATCCACCACAAACCGCAAAAATCCCCTCGTCAGACGGCCAGTGAGCCCGTAGACGTGAATCTTCCATGGCGAAAAAACAGAGAACCGCGATTGAGCCCACCCGGGCTGAGAATTATCCCGAATGGTATCAGCAAGTCATCAAAGCTGCTGATCTAGCCGAAAACAGCCCGGTGCGTGGCTGCATGGTCATCAAGCCGTGGGGATACGGTCTCTGGGAAAATATCCAGAAGGTTCTCGACCGGATGTTTAAAGAGACGGGCCACGAGAACGCCTACTTTCCTCTCTTCATCCCGCGCAGTTTTCTCCAGAAAGAGGCCGAGCACGTCGACGGATTTGCCAAAGAGTGTGCGGTCGTCACCCACTCTCGTCTTGAAGCCGATGAAAACGGCGTTCTCCAGCCCACCGGCGAACTCGAAGAACCTCTGATTGTCCGGCCCACCTCCGAAACCATTATCGGGGAAATGTATTCGAAATGGGTCCAGTCCTATCGAGACCTGCCCATCCTCATCAACCAATGGGCCAACGTTGTCCGTTGGGAAATGCGGACCCGCCTCTTCCTGCGCACGGCAGAGTTCCTCTGGCAAGAAGGCCACACGGTTCACGCAACCCAGGAAGAAGCCGTCGAAGAAACTCTCAAGATGCTCGACGTCTACGAGACCTTCGCCCGCGACTATCTGGCCGTCCCCGTGATTAAGGGAGAGAAGACCGCCGCCGAACGTTTCCCAGGGGCCGTCTCGACGTACAGCATTGAGGCCATGATGCAGGACCGCAAGGCACTCCAGGCCGGCACCTCCCATTTCCTCGGGCAGAATTTTGCAAAATCCAGCGAGATCAAATTCCTCAGTTCGGAGGGTCAGGAAGAATACGCCTGGACCACGTCTTGGGGCGTTTCGACCCGCCTCGTTGGGGCGATGATCATGGTCCACAGCGACGACGACGGCCTCGTGCTGCCGCCCAAGCTGGCACCGCGACACGTCGTCATCATTCCCGTCATCCCCAAGGAAGAGCACCGCGACGCGGTGACCGACTATTGTCGCAAGCTGCAGGGCGAGCTTCTCGGCTGCAACTACGGCGATCAACCCTTGCGGGTCGAGCTCGACGAGCGCGACATGCGCGGTGGCGAAAAAGTCTGGGGATGGGTCAAAAAGGGCGTCCCGGTTCGCCTCGAAGTGGGCCCCCGCGATGTCGAAAACGACGCCGTATTCCTCGGCCGCCGCGACAAAGCTGCCAAGGACCGCCAGACCGTCTCCCGCAAAGATTTGCTCCAGTCGATTGAAGGGATTTTGGGAGATATCCACGAAGCCCTTTACCAGCGCGCCCTCAAATTCCAAAAGGAGAACACCAAGCGTATCGAAACCAAAGAGGAATTCTATTCTTGGTTCGCCAACGAAAAGGAATCTGGATTCGTCATCTGCCCTTGGGCCGGAAGCGCCGAGCTCGAAAAGGAAATTTCAACCGAAACGAAGGTCACCATTCGTTGTATTCCGATGGACGAGAAGAAAACAGGCACCTGCCCCTTCACCGGAACAGAGAACGCACCAATGGCCGTCTTTGCTCGGTCTTATTGAGTCGCGCGAAAGGGAACCGATTCCCTCTTAAAGGGCATCCCCATCTCTTCCACCTTCAGCCCAGCATCATAAGGCTGCTTTCGCTTGAGACGCCCTGATGCCGGAATTCTCTTCCGGCGCAGCTTCGATGAATTGCCAAACGGCCGATCCTACGGGGCGGACTCAAGTCCGCGCTCCACGGGAAAATGGTGCTCGTGATTGCTGATCTTGGCGTGAGTTCCTGCGAATAAACGAAATCGCACCGCATTTGCCCAACCGGGGTAGAATCCGATAACGGGAATCCTTACGCAGACGGCTTCAAACCCGTCGCCAGAAGAGTAACGAAGCCAGGCTCCTGCTCTTCGCGTGAAACGGGGGTCACTTCAACCGAACGAAATCCGGCGTCCCGGAGGAACTGATACAGTTCGTTCTCAGAGAAACCGAGCCACTTGTCAGCATACAACTCGCGGGCCTTTTCAAAATTGTGTTCGTCAAGGTCCAAAACGGCCAGACGCCCGCCCGGCTTGAGGATGCGGAATGCTTCCGAAATGGCTTGTTTCGGCTTCTCGGCGTGGTGAAGGGCTTGGCTAAGAATAGCCAGATCGACCGAGCCGTCCTTCATCGGCACGTCCTCGATATCACCGAGTTTATACTGGAGATTCTTCAGTCCGTTCTTCTCGGCCAATTCCTTACCGACCTCCACCATCCGCGGAGAGCTGTCGATGCAGAAGACCTTCTCGGCGTTACGCGCCAGAAGTTGCGAGATCATCCCCTCTCCGGCCCCAAGGTCGGCGACGCGAATCCGGGGCGAAAGCAGGAGGAGAAAGTGCCCCAACGCCTGCCACGATCTCCCCGGGCAGTAGCTTCGGCCCAGTCGGCCAGCGACGAGATTGAAGTACTTTTCCGCGACCTGTTTCCGCCGTGCGAGAATCCGCTCGAGGTTGCGGGCATCCTCCGCGAAAAGATCGTCTTCTTCGGCCACCGCCAAAGCGGAATCGACGAGATTTCTCACCGATCCGCCGAGAGACGGGTTCAGCCCGTAGAAGGAATGCTTCCCCTCCCGACGATCCGAAACCAAGTTGCCTTGGCGCAGTAGACCGAGGTGAGAAGAAATTCTCGACTGACCCATCCCGAGGATCTCCTGCAGCTCCGCTACAGTGAGTTCCTCCCGACGAACCAGAGAGAGAATACGAGCCCGAGTAGGCTCGGAAAGCAGGCGAAGAGTTTCCCAACCTTCCGCCATGGCTTCCCTCCTACTCGAAAATAGACCTCCCTGGGATTACCAGGGCTGGTCGACCCAACGCGAGATGGACTCGACCTTCCAGGCTTCCTTGGCTCCGTCCACTTCGGTTTCGACCGTATCGCCCACCTTGCGGGAGAGGAGACGCTGACCGAGCGGAGTGAGGTAGGAAAGGATGTCGCTGTCCGGATCACTGTCCCAAGCGCCAAGGATGGCATACTTGCGGACTTCACCCGAAGAACCTTCATGCAGCTCGACGACTGAACCAATCCCGACCACATCGGTGGAGACATCGCTGAAGTCGGTGACGCGGGCACGGGCCAGATCCTTCTCGAGATCGCCTTTGCGGGCCAAGAGGGTGTCTTGGTCCTGACGGGCCATCTTGTACTCGGCGTTTTCGCGCAAGTCGCCGTGCTCCTTGGCCGTTTCGATCGCCTGCTTGTTTTCGGGGATCTTCTTGCTGACGAGCTCTTCGTATTCCTTCTTGGCCAGATCGAAGCTCTTCTGCGAAACCGTAAGGGCCGAATCGGCGGCCGGTTCCTGATCTGCAGCTGCTTCGCGCTCGAGGAGGCTCTGAATGCTCGGATACTTGCGGATGAAGCGAACGAGCAGAGACTTCTTCGTCAGGTCGTCAAAACCTTGATTGAGAAGAAGGGTCTGCGCCAAGTCGCGGGCGGTTTCCGCAGTTCCTCGATCGAGGAGGAGCGGGATGAGCTCGGTGTCATCGCTAAGCGCATCGGCGAGCGGAATCCGGCGGGTGGAGGCGTTTTGCAAAGACTCGAGGTCGATCGCGTAGAAAACGGCGTTGAGAAGACGCGGGCTGAGGAGGCTGTCAATCAGGTCCGCATATTTGACCGAATTGCGGTTCTTGATGATCCACTGGAGGATCGGGCCGCGCATCGTTTGCTCATTGAGCCAACGTTCGAAGCACTCCTTCACGCGGGCTTCCTTCTTCTTCTCATAGAGGAAGGCGATGCACTCGCTGGTGAACTTCCCTTCACTGTGACGCAGGAGGCGGACGATGATGTCTTCCCACTTGTCAGGATAGGTCCGGGTCAGGAGGTCAAGGAAACGGTGATAGTAAGCGGCTGGCAGTTCGTCGGCGAGCTTCTCCAGATTCTCAGCGGCCTCTTCGATAATTGAGAAAGAGGTCGGCTCAAGAGTCTCGACGTCGATATCAGTCGAATCATCGCGGGCCAGGTCATTGCGAACCCAAACGCCGTGCAGACGGTCAGCCTGTGTCAACAGCTTGGTGCTTTCAATGGCCTTGGTCAGGGTCTCAAGAACGCTCTCGAGGTGCTCCTTCAACTCGTCCTTGTCCTTCGAAAGGGCATAGAGTTTTTCAGCGAGGATGATCTTTTGTTTGGCCTTCTTGGTCGCGAAGAACTCCTCGAGAATTTCTTCTTCCGGGGTAATTTCTTCTTCGCGCAGGACAAAAGGATCGGTCTTCTTGGAGGGAACGGCGACGCGCGGCTCGCGGACGAGATCTTTCTTGGTGTCCGTCCACCATTTCTTGCGTTTGCGGTCCTGAGGGATGAGGAAGCCGAGTTGGCGCTCAATCTCGATCGCGGTGGCCTGTTTATCAGCCTTGGCCGCCAAAATCGCGGTGACAATTCCCACGCGATCCTTGTCGATCATCTCTTTGACGACGTCAGGCTCGGTCCGCATGCGGACGAGGATGTCGTCGTGCCCGAGGATCTCCAATTTGTCGATGCAGAAGGCGGGATCCATTGCATGGCCCTCTTTTCCTTCTTCGAAATCAATAATGAGCTTGTTCGCGTCGGAGTCGTAGCTCTGAATCTTTCCGAAACCCCAGCTTCGGTGAATGCAATAACTGCCGGGCTGCATCGCCTCCAACTTTTCGCGGGACGCCTCCAGCTTCGCGTCTGCGGCAATCAACTGATCGATTGTTTCTGAATCCATAAATGTTTGTGGCAAGCTGCTCTTTGGAATGAAGTAAAACGTACAATAGTGGGGACATGACCAAGAATGACAACAGTTTTTCCCAGAGTGGCCAAAGGCTCGCTCTGGCGTGGATGACGCGCTACCTGCGGACTCCGGCAAAATCTTCGGAAATCCGTGAAGCGGGCGGTGCGGAATCTGACACACCGCAAGCAGAGAGGCGGGCTCGAAGGCTGCACGCCTCGTGCCTGCGCCACCTGCGACTCTATCGGGAGATCCTCTCCCCTCTGGTCGCAAAGAAGCCCTCGCCAGAGGTACAGGCCGCATTGTTTCTCGCCCTGACCGAGGTCGATCTCGATTCTTCGGGCCGAAAACCGGCGATCATCGATTCCTGGGTCGGCGCCGTGCGCAAGATCGGCGGCCGCAAAACATCCGGATTTGCCAACGCGGTTCTCCGCCGCGCCTCGGCCCAATTGGAAAAAGCCCGGGATGGCAAAACCGAGCTCTCCCCCGCGATTTTGAGTTCGCACCCTGACTGGCTGGTTCGTCGCTGGACCGAGTCCCTGGGAAAACTGGAGACCGAGCGCATCCTCCAATGGAATCAAACGCCTCCCGACATTTATGCCTCGGGATCCCAAGAAGATCGCGAGAAGGCCGGTCTCGAACCGACTCAATGGCCCGAATTCTCCCGGATCCCCCATGGAATCTCCCCCGCGGTAGCCGAAGGCCTGCAATCAGGGGCTCTGACGATCCGAGACCCGGCGACCCGCATCGCGGCAAACCTCCTCTGCGCCTCTCGCCCCGACCGAGTTCTTGACCTCTGCGCCAGCCCGGGAGGGAAAAGCCGCGCCATTCTCTCCCGGGCCAACGGCCCATCGACGTTGGTCGCCGCTGACCGGGAAGAACGCCTCGCCGATCTTCGGCAAAACCTATCGCCTTGGGCCGACCGCGTCAGTGCAGTGGCGATCGATCTGGAACGTCCGGAAACCCTCCCGGAAGCATGGAGGAACCAGTTCGACGCCGTTCTCCTCGACGCTCCCTGCTCAAACACCGGCGTTATTCATCGCAAACCCGACGTAAAATGGCGCCTCAGCCCCAAAGACATGGAGGCTATGCCCCTCATCCAAAAAACTTTCCTTCGGGAAGCGTCCCGTTTCGTCCGCCCCGGCGGATGCCTCGTCTACAGCACCTGCAGTATTGAGGAAGAGGAGAATCGAGCCGTCGCCGAGTCATTTTTGCAATCCCCCGAGGGGAGCTCTTTTCAACTCACCGCCGCGATCCGCGCCCTCCCCTCCCGCACAGGCCATGACGGGGCCGGAGTCTATCGATTTATGAGGGCCAAGGATCGTTGACACCACTCGGCTCAGAACCTAAACACTTAGATTCGCTAAGCACTAACAACTTGAGCATTATTATGGCACTCTCAAAAGGAACGAAAGCACCAGACTTCAAACTTAAGTATAAAACTGCAGACGGTCTCACTGACGTGACCCTCTCCGACAACTTCGGGAAGAAAAATACGGTTCTCCTCTTCTTCCCATTCGCCTTCACCAGCGTCTGCATGTCGGAGATGTGTTCGGTCCGGGATACTCTCAATGCTTTCACTGAGTTGAACGCATCGGTGTATGGGATCAGCGTCGACAGTCCCTTCACACTCGAAGTAATGGCCAAGAAGGAAAACATCAGCTTTCCCCTTCTCAGCGACTTCAACAAGGATGTCGCCAAGGCATACGACGTGCTCTACGAAGATCTCCTCGGCCTGAGAGGGGTTGCGAAACGATCTGCCTTTGTAATCAACAAGGACGGAGAGATCACTTACTCTTGGTCGAGCGACGATCCGAAAAATGTTCCGGACTTCCCGGAACTCCGGGCGGCGATTTCCGCCTAAGACCCAAACAGAACCGCATTCATTACACAGATATAAAATTACGCGCTCTCTATGACCAATCCGTTTAACAGTCTTCAGTCCTTCGAAAGCGGCTCTTCGGCCGGTAAATTTTACTCCCTGCCGGAACTTGAAAAGCAGGGTGTGGGACCCATCAGCCGCCTGCCGGTCAGCATCCGAGTTGTCTTGGAATCCGTCCTTCGCAATTGCGATGGCGAACGGATCACGGAAGACGATGTCAAACGATTGGCCAACTGGAACGCCAAGAGTCCCGCTCAGGAAGAAATTCCTTTCACCGTTTCCCGGATCGTCCTGCAGGACTTCACCGGGGTGCCTCTCCTTGTCGACCTTGCGGCCATGCGTGATGCGGCCGCTAAACTCGGGAAAGAGCCCTCGGTCATCGAGCCGCTCGTACCCGTCGATCTCGTGGTCGACCACTCCGTCCAAGTAGATCGCGCCGGCACCGCCGAATCCTTCCGCCAGAACCTCAAATTCGAGTTCGAGCGGAATCGCGAGCGTTATGAATTTCTGAAATGGGGCCAACAGGCTTTCGACACCTTCAGCGTCGTTCCTCCGGCCATCGGGATCGTCCACCAGGTCAATCTCGAGCACCTGGCCAAGGTCGTCTTTGAACGCGAAGTCGACGGTGAATCCGTTTTCTACCCCGACACACTGGTCGGAACCGACTCTCACACCACCATGATCAACGGCCTCGGAGTCGTCGGCTGGGGTGTAGGAGGAATTGAAGCGGAAGCCGGCATGCTCGGCCAACCCGTCTACTTCCTCACTCCCGAAGTCATCGGGGTGAACCTGACCGGCGTCCTCAAAGAAGGTGTCACCGCAACGGACCTGACCCTCCGCATCACCGAAATGCTTCGTCAGCACAAGGTGGTCGGGAAGTTTATCGAATTCTTCGGCGAAGGCGTGGAAGAGCTGACTCTGGCCGACCGCGCGACCATCGCCAACATGGCCCCTGAATACGGGGCTACGATGGGATTCTTCCCCGTCGATGATCAAACGCTCGAATACCTCCGGGTCACCGGTCGGACCGACGAGCAGATCGCTCTCATCAAAGATTACCTGACCGCCCAAGGGCTCTACGGAATTCCGAAGAAGGGTGATGTAGAATACACCCAAGTGCTCGATCTCGACATCGGTTCGGTCGTTCCCTGCACCGCTGGACCGAAACGTCCTCAGGACCGCATCGATATTCCTGCCCTCAAACAGACCTTTTCAGACCTCCTGAACAAGGACGCAAGCGACGGAGGATTTGGCAAGGCGGACGACCTCGATCGTGAGGTTCCGATCGTCCCCGTTTCCAGCGATGGCGAAGACATCTCCGGCGGCGACAATCTCTCTCCGGCGGCTCAAGAAAACGGGCAAAGTGAGATGGAGATGGTGACCAACCGCCCCGCCTTCCCCGGCCACGAGTCGACCCACACCCATAAAGAACAGGAAAGCCTCAAACACGGCTCGGTCGTCATCGCTGCGATCACGAGCTGCACGAACACCAGCAACCCGAGCGTCATGCTTGCGGCTGGCCTCGTTGCCAAGCGTGCTGTCGAAAAGGGCCTCACCGTTCCCGACTACGTGAAGTCCAGCCTCGCGCCGGGCTCCCGCGTCGTCACCGACTACTTGGAGAAAACCGGTTTGGACGAATATCTCGACAAGCTCGGCTTCCAACTCGTCGGGTACGGATGCACAACCTGCATCGGCAACAGCGGACCTCTCGACGATGAGATCGAAGCGGCCGTGAAGAAGGGCGACCTCGTCGCAGCCAGCGTTCTCTCTGGAAACCGTAACTTCGAAGCCCGCGTCCATAGCTCCATCAAGGCCAACTTCTTGATGTCTCCTCCCTTGGTCGTCGCCTTCGCCCTCGCCGGGCGCATCGACATCGACCTCGACTCGGATCCCATCGGCAACGACAGCGACGGCAACCCCGTCTACCTCAAAGATCTCTGGCCAACACAGGCGGAAATCAAGGAGCTCATCAGCACCGGAATTACTCCGGAAATGTTCCGCGAGAAATACTCGGAAGTTGCCAACGCCAACGAAGAATGGACCAAGATCGAGTCGTCCACTGGCGATCTCTATGAGTGGGACGAGGATAGCACCTACATCCAGAACCCTCCCTTCTTCGAGGAATTTTCTCCAGAGCCCGGCACCATTGAGCCGATCTCTTCGATGCGCCCCTTGGCGATCTTTGGGGATTCGGTCACCACAGACCACATTTCTCCTGCCGGGGCGATTCCAGAAGATGGACCCGCTGGAAAATACCTGATCTCCAAGGGTGTTGAAAAACGCTTCTTCAATTCGTTCGGTTCCCGCCGCGGAAACGACCGGATCATGACCCGAGGCACTTTCGCCAACGTTCGGATCAAGAACCTGCTCGCTGGTGGAAAAGAAGGTGGCTACACCTGCGTGATGCCGGAGAAGGAGGAAACCTCCATTTTCGAAGCCTGCGAAAAGTATCGTGAAGAAAACACGCCTCTTATCGTGATCGCCGGAAACGACTACGGAATGGGCAGTTCCCGCGACTGGGCAGCTAAAGGCACAGCCCTCCTCGGAGTCCGAGCCGTCGTTGCCCAGAGCTACGAGCGGATTCACCGGAGCAACCTCATCGGGATGGGAGTCCTCCCCCTCCAGTTCAAGGATGGGCAGAATGCGGAATCCCTCTCGCTCGATGGCACCGAAGTTTACTCCCTTCCCGATCTCACCAATGATCTGAAGCCTCAGACAGAAACCACCCTCGTCATCGAACGAGCGAATGGAGAAGTCGAGAAGCTTCCGGTTCTGATTCGAATCGATACAGGAGTAGAGATTGATTACTATCGTCACGGAGGAATCCTCCCCTATGTCCTCCGCGACTTAACCCGATAAGAACGAACGAGAACCCGAAAAATCTGTTTCTCACACGGAGACTACCCTAATGCCCGAAGACGAAAAACCGATCTTCACCGTTGATGCGTCGGGTGAGCCTGCCGTGCTGCGGATAGACGGACGCGCGAGCTATCTAACGAGCGCTCCCGTGAACCATCTCTTCAATCACCTCCTGAATCAGGGAAAGTGTAAGTTCATCCTCGATTTCCGAAAATGCACGGGGATGGACAGCACTTTTCTGGGAATTCTGGCGGGTGCCGCGATGCGGGTGAAGAGAGAGTTTCCGGAGGGCTACCTGGAGCTGTGCAACCTAAACACTCGCAACCTGGAGCTCGTCAGAAATTTAGGGCTCCACAGGATCCTGACCGTCGTCTCTTCGATGGGTGAAGGAGAGGAAAGTGACAACGAGCCAGACAAGGGCTTTGAGTCGCTGCCCAATCAAAGTGTGGAATCTCGCTCAATGCTGGAGGCTCATAGGAACCTGGTAGACGCAGACCGCTCCAATGCGGCCAAATTCGAGGACGTTATCAAGTTTCTCGAAAAAGAGACGGAATAGGCATTCTCAGGACTTCATCGAAGTCGGACATCAGCTCTCTAAAATTCATAAAAAATGGCCCCCTCAATTGGGGGCCATTTTTGTATCCAGTGACTTCTGGATTCTCTGAAAAAGATAACTTTCGAAGTCCAATCGCTACAGGCTCATGCCTTCGGGCATCAGGTAGCCCTTAGCCTGATCGTGATAAGCACTTACCTGATCTTTCTGCCAGCTTTCGTCGCGTCCGAGTTCTCCGGCCATCAGACGGGCAACCTCTGGGGCGGCTTCCATGCTGGCCTTGGCTCCAAGCAAGATGGAGCGGGTTCTGCGGGCGAGGACATCTTCCACCGAACGGGCCATTTCATGGCGTGTGGCCCAGATGACTTCTGCTTTGATGTAAGGAAGGTCGGCATGGAGAGGATCCCCCAGACTTGAATCCTGGGCGACCAATTCTTCGATAGAGCTGGCGTCGGAACCGTAAAAACTCAGGTGTTCGAATTTCTTTGGCTTCTGCTGGGTCCATCCGTGAATCTGCAGGTGATGGGTATTGCAGGGTTTCGTGTCGAAGCTAGCAACGGTTTCAGCCTGGTCGATCACATCCTGCGCCATTTTGCGGTAAGTCGTCCACTTTCCTCCGGCTATCGTAATCAAACCGGTCTGAGAAATCAGGATAGAGTGATCCCGGGAAAGGGCTGCCGTATTCGAGTCGTCCCCAGCTTTGATCAACGGACGAAGCCCGGCGAAGAAGCTCAGCACATCCGAAGGTTCCGGATCCTTTCGGAGATAGTGTTGTGCATGAGTGAAAACAAACTCGATCTCTTCCTTGAGCGGTCGTGGCTCTAAGCTGATTTCTTTGACAGAGGTGTCCGTCGTGCCAACGACCACCGAATCGTGCCACGGCACCGCAAAGAGCACGCGCCCATCTTTCGTCTTAGGAACCATGACTGCAGTATCACCCGGGAGGAATGATTTCGGCAGGACCATGTGAATCCCCTGACTTGGCGCAACGATCGGCTTTGCTTCGGGGTTGTCCATTTTCAAGACGTTATCGACAAATACTCCGGTCGCATTGATGACGGCGCCGCCTTCGACTTCGTACTCGTTGCCCGTTTCTTCATCACGGACTCGCACCCCGCAAACGACATCGTCCTTTTTCAGGAGCCCGATGACCTTCATGTAATTGGCAACGGTAGCGCCCTGCTCTACCGCGGTTTCGGCCAAGTTGATTCCCAGACGGCTATCGTCAAATTGAGCATCGTGGTAGACCACACCGTTGATCAGACCATCGGTCTCGACGGTGGGGACGCGCTTGAGCGTTTCCTCTACGGAAAGGATTTTCGAGTGCCCCAGACCCAGTTTACCGGCCATCCGGTCGTAGACCTTGAGGCCGACACCGTAGAAGGGTGTGTCGATCCAGTTGTAGATGGGAATGACGAAAGCGAGGTCATGGGCCAAGTGCGGCGCGTTGGCACAGAGCAATCCTCGTTCTTTGAGGGCTTCAAGGACGAGGGAGATATTCCCCTGCTTCAGGTAGCGGACGCCACCATGAACCAACTTCGTGCTCCGACTCGAAGTCCCTTTGGTAAAATCGTGCTGCTCCAGCAAGAGCGGTCGGAAGCCTCGAGAGGCGGCATCCACCGCAGCCCCAAGGCCGGTGGCTCCCCCACCGATGATAATGAAATCCCACTTTTCCGACGAATCGGCGATCTTCTCTACTGCTTTATCTCTATTCATTTAAATTCCTTTTCGGGTAATCACTCAGACTCGTGCCAGTCGCGGGACAACTTAACCGCCCGCTTCCAATTCTTTCGGCTTTCTTTGATCTCTTCGGCGCCGCGCTCGGGCTCAAAAACCTTGTCTTCCTCCCATTGCGCAGCGATTTCCTTTCGATCCTTGTAAAATCCTGTGGCCAGTCCCGCCAAACAAGCCGCACCCAAAGCGGTTGTCTCGGTAACCTTCGGCCGAACCACTCTTCCTTGCAGGTAATCCGACTGGATCTGCATCAAAAGATCATTCTTCGAAGCCCCTCCATCGACTCGAAGCTCTTTGAGGTCGGTCCCGGAATCTTTGGCCATGGCCTCCAGAACATCGCAAGACTGGAAGGCGATCGCTTCGAGAGCAGCCCGGGCGATGTGGGCATCCGTAGATCCGCGGGTTAAGCCGACAATCAGACCTCTGGCATGAGGATCCCAGTAAGGCGCTCCCAATCCAGCGAATGCGGGGACAAAATAGACTCCGTTGGTGTCGGGGACGCTTTCGGCGAGGGCTTCAATCATCGGCGAGGTTCGGAAGAGTCCCATCCCGTCGCGCAACCATTGGACAACGGCTCCACTAATGAAAATACTACCCTCCAGCGCGTACTCCGTTTTATCCCCGATTCTCCAACCGATTGTGGTCAGGAGGTTATTCTTCGACTTAACGGCTTCTTCACCGGTGTTCATGAGAACAAAACTCCCGGTTCCGTACGTGTTCTTCGCCATACCCCGCTCAAAGCAGGCCTGCCCAAAGAGGGCAGCGTGCTGGTCACCCGCCATGCCGGCAATCGGAACGCCAGCAGTAGCCGACAAGGCACACTCTCCATAGACTTCGCTGCATCCTCGAATCTCGGGAAGCATCGAACGAGGAATCTCGAGGAGCGAGAGAAGTTCGTCGTCCCAATCGCCGGTGTGAATATTCATCAGCATCGTCCGGCAGGCATTGGTGGCATCGGTAACGTGGACTTCTCCTTCCGTCAGTTTCCAGACCAGCCAGGTATCGATGGTCCCAAAAGCCAAATCTCCGTCGTCTGCTTTCTTCCGGGCCCCCTCGACGTTATCCAAAATCCATTTCACTTTCGATCCGGAGAAATATGGATCGGGAAGCAGTCCCGTTTTCTCGCGAATCATATCTCCGTGTCCCCCACTCTGCAAAAGGCTGGTCATATCCGCGGTGCGACGATCCTGCCAAACGATCGCACGGTGGATCGGTTGTCCGGTCTTCCGGTCCCAAACCACAACCGTCTCGCGCTGATTGGTGATGCCGATGGAATCCACCCTCCGTGCAGATACATCAGCCTTGGCCAACACCTCAGCCATGACCGCACTTTGGGAAGACCAAATTTCCGACGGGTCGTGCTCAACCCATGCTTGCTCGGGAAAATACTGAGGGAACTCTTGCTGAGCCACCGCTTTGATCGCGCCAGACTTATCGAAGAGAATAGCTCGGGAGGAAGTAGTCCCTTGATCGAGAGCCAGAAGGAAATCTTTAGACATAGGGTTAAACAGTTTTTTGGGTTTTTATTGCAGTGAAAGAAAATCAGGACAGCGGAGCTCCCAGAGAGGTCATCGAGAACAGCACTCCTCCGATTATGCCACCAACAATAGGCGCGATAATGGGAATCCATGCGTAGCCCCAATCCGTCTTACCCTTGGATTTGATCGAAAGGACTGCGTGCATAATCCGGGGCCCCAAGTCGCGGGCGGGATTGATGGCATATCCAGTTGGACCGCCAAGCGACATCCCAATCCCAAAGACCAGCATTCCCACAAGGGCGGGTCCAATTTGGCCGCCAACCTGATTACCGGGGGCAAAAATGGCCAGGACACCGAAGACGAGAATGGCAGTTCCGATCATCTCGGTGAGGAAATTATCACGAGTGTTCCGAATCTCAGGTGCCGTGGCAAAAGTGGCGAAAATCGCATCCGGATCTTCCGTTGCTTGATACTGTGATCCATAGGTCAGATACACCAAATAGCTTCCCGCCATAGCTCCCGCTAACTGAGCGAGAATGAAACCGGGGACCATCGACCAGGCAAAAGTGCCATTTATTGCGTAGGCGATCGTGACAGCCGGATTGATGTGGCCGCCACTCACGTGTCCTGAGGCGTAAACCCCGACCGCGACTCCGACTCCCCATCCGGCGGTAACCATGAAAGTTCCCGAATCATTACCTTTGGATTTGTTCAACAGAACATTCGCGACTACCCCGTTTCCAAAAAGAATTAAGAGCAGGGTACCGACAAACTCGGCTAGGTAGGGCATGGATTAAATCTAACCACATTTCCCGGTTCCGCAATGGGCCAAATACGAATTTTTCCTCGATTCCAACCAGAAAATCCCTATCAGCAAAAAAATTCGCGATCGTCCCATTATCACAGGATATGTATTCAGGCTCCTGAGTGCTCTTCCGCCACGGGGATACTCAATCCTTAAGGCGACAAAATTCCCTGGACAGCCCTCGTCGAACCTTCGGTCCAACGTCAGGTGATCTTCAGACCCTCGGGAAGCCTCTAAAAGGCCTTCCTAAAATATCAGGCTTAAACCTCCGACCGAAACCTCATTGACGAGATTTTCGGTAAGGCGGCTCAGATCATTAAACGCTGAGCGTTTCGATGATCTTGATAATCGGCATGAAGAGCGCGATGACGATGAAACCAACGACCACAGCGAGGAAGACGATCATGACCGGCTCGATGATGGAAGTAATTCCGTTCACCGCGTTGTCCACGTCTTCATCATAGTTATCAGCCACCCGAGTCAGCATTTCATCCAACTCACCGGTTTCTTCACCCACTTCAACCATACTGGTCACCATCGTCGGGAAAACTTTTTCATTGGCCATCGGACCCGCCACGGATTCCCCGTCGCGGACTTGGTCATGAATTCGCCCGATCGCATCCGCAAAGTAGCGGTTTGAAACGATTTCGCGAGTAATGACCAGCGCGTCCAAGATCGGAACCCCACTCGAAAGGAGTGTTCCAAAGGTCCGGGTAAAGCGGGCAATATTCGCCTTACTGAGGAGGTCCCCCACTTTGGGAAGCTTGTAGAGAACCATATCCTTCGCACGACCACCCGCCGGGGTCTTCACCAAAATTCGACCGATCACGGCGACCGCGACGATCGCGCCAAGGACAATCAAAATATTCTCCTGAATGAATCGACTGGTTCCAATAACGATCTGAGTCACTGTCGGAAGAGCGGCCCCTCTAAGCATTTCCTCGAAGATCTGCTCGAATTTCGGAACCACGACAACCATCAGAAGAACCACGATGACGATGGCGACAAAGACAACGACCGACGGATAAACCATGGCCGATTTCACGCGCTTCCGCAGACGCAGCGACTTTTCCATGAAGCCGGCCAAACGGTCGAGAACCGTCTCGAGAACACCCCCAGCCTCACCGGCACGGACCATGTTCACGTAAAGTTTGTCAAAATACTTCGGGTATTGGGTCAGCCCGTCGGAAAATGAATTACCAGCGCGCACGTTTTCGGCCAAGCTGCCAATGATCTGAGCCAGTTTCGCATTTTTCTCCTGACGCTCCATGACATCGAGGCCGCGGAGGAGCGGGACACCGGAACGGAGAAGGGTTGCGAGTTGTCGGGTGAAGAGCGTCAACTCTTCGTTCTTAATCCGACCGAAGAGAGAACTTTTCTTCTTCTGCGCCTTCGGCTTCGAAGCACCGCGCTTGGAACGGCCTTTCGACTCAGTGACTTCCAGAGGCATCAGCCCCATGTTGGTCAACTGGCTATTCGCCTCCTCGGGTGAAGCAGCGTTAACTTTTCCGCGACGCTCTTTACCGTTACCGTCGATTGCTTTGTATGAAAACTGGGGCATAACTCAGAAAAAAAGGGATTAAATAAAACAGAGTAAACGTTATGGGTCCGAATACCGCCAATCAAGTGTATTTTAGGACCTCTTCAATGGTAGTATGGCCATCAAAAATCGCTCGGAGACCGTCTTCTCGGAGACTCCTCATCCCCTGCTCCAAAGCCTTCTGGCGGATCACGAGAGTGGGTGAGCGTTTGTTGATCAATTCGCGGAGCGGATCGGTCACCATAATCATCTCAAAGAGACCAATACGACCGGAATATCCTGTGTTGCTACAGTGGGGACATCCTGCTCCGAAATAGAAATCTTTGTCCGCAACCTCCAGCGGATCGACCCCGAGAAGATCAATCATTTCACCATCGGGTTCGTACTCTTGGCGGCACTGGCGGCAGATTCGCCGCACAAGGCGCTGGGCGAGGACGGCTTCAAGCGAGGAGGAGATCAAGAAGGGTTCCAGCCCCATATCGACAAGACGGGTGACAGCACCGGAAGCGTCGTTCGTGTGCAAGGTGCTGAGCACGACGTGCCCCGTAAGGGAGGCCTGGACCGCAATCTGCGCGGTTTCAATATCACGAATCTCACCCACCATGATCTTATCCGGATCCTGCCGGAGGAATGAGCGCAGGGCTCGGGCGAAGTCGAGGCCGACTTGGTGGTTTACGGCCACCTGCATGATCCCCTCGATCTCATACTCAATCGGATCCTCAGCCGTGAGAATCTTGGTATCGATCTGGTTGATCTCACGAAGCGCGCTATAGAGAGTCGTCGTCTTGCCGCTACCGGTCGGCCCGGTGACAATGAAGATCCCATTGGGCAAACGAACGGTGCTCCGGATGTTCTCGAGGACATCGTCTGGGAGAGAAAGTGACTCCAAGTCGAGGTTCACCACGGATTTATCCAAGACACGAAGCACGACGCTCTCGCCAAATTGTGTCGGGAGCGTGGACACCCGAAGATCGACCGGACGACCGGCGATCGTCATTTTGATACGACCATCCTGAGGAATGCGCTTTTCGGCGATGTTAAGATTCGCGATAACCTTGATGCGGGAGATCACGGGGACCGCTAACTTCTTCGGCGGTGGCGACATCTCATAGAGCGCCCCATCAATCCGGTATCGAATCCGGAACTGGTCCTCATACGGCTCAAAGTGAACGTCTGAGGCCTTATCCTTAATGGCCTGCTGGAGAACCAGATTCACAAACCGGATGATCGGAGTCTGATTCGCCAACTGGTTGAGATCATCATCCGAGATGTCATCATCGACATCTTCCATTGAATCTTCATCCAGCTCACCAAGCAAATCGTCGATCGAAGCATCTCCCTGACCGTAAGTCTCGTAGAGAAGAGTCTCGATCTTGGGCGGATCCGCCACGACCAAGTTGATGTCCTTATTGAGGGTGAAAGTCAGATCGTCAACGATGCTGAAATTCAGGGGATCCATGGCCAGAAGATCGATCGAAGTGTCGTCGTAGCGGACCGGGACCACACCGTACATGCGGGCCAGATTCGGACGGACCTGCTTGGAGACATCTTCCTCAACCATCCGCGGGACCTCATCCATATATTGGTGCCCGAGGTAGTCGGCCAGGTTCTCCAAGATTTGCTCTTCGGTGAGGTATCCCGAATCGATGAGCACCTCCGCCAGAGCCTTACCGGTGCCGTGCGTTTCGTCAAATGCGGCGATCAGCTGGTCATGAGGAACGAGTTCACGTTCCTTCAGGAGGTCAAAAATAGTGTCGTTGTGATCTTCAAACATGGGGTTCAGACTTTGAATCCAGATTCCGCTAATTTCTCCCGCATCATATCGGGCTTCTGTGCCTTCTTAAGGGCTTCTGCTGGTTCGATGAGGCCTTCGTTCACGAGGGCTCGAAGGTGCACATCGAGGGAAATCATACCGAGACGGCCACCCGTTTGGATATCCGAGTCGATACGGAAAGTCTTGTTCTCACGAATCTGCTGGGCGATCGAAGTGGTAGTGACCATCACTTCGAGACCTGCGACCCGCCCTCCGCCAATCTTACGACAGAGAACCTGAGAAACCACGGCGACGATTGAAGACGCGAGCTGGGTGCGTATTTGATCTTTGGTGGCAGCGGGAAAAGCATCGACAATACGATCGACTGTGCGGGCCGCACCCGTCGTGTGGAGCGTTCCAAAGACCAAGTGCCCGGTCTCGGCGGCTGTGACCGCGGCCTGGATCGTATCCAAGTCCCGCATTTCCCCGACCAGAATAACATCGGGATCCTGCCGAAGAGCGGCACGGATGGCGTCTCCGAAGTTGTCGACGTCGTGTCCCAACTCCCGCTGGGTCAAGATGCAATTGCGGTGGGGATGATAATACTCGATCGGATCTTCGATCGTAACGATGTGCCCATCCCGATTCCGATTGATCCAATCGATCATCGAAGCCAGTGTCGTCGACTTCCCCGAACCTGTCGGACCGGTAACGAGGATGAGACCCCGAGGGCGATTCAACAACTCTACGACTTGACGCGGTATCCCGATATCGGAGAGAGAAAAGAGATCTGACGGAATTTGGCGAAGGACCATGCCCACATTTCCCCGAGCTCGGAAGACATTCACGCGGAACCGGCACTGATCGCGATAGGCGAAACCGAAATCCGCTTGCCCAGCGCTCTTCAACTTTTGCTGCACCTCATCGGAGGCAATCGCCATCACCAACTCTTCGGCATCCTCCGGGGTCAGATCTGGACCCTCGACCGGGACCATTCCTCCCCCCGATCGCAGCGATGGTGGGCGCCCAACATGAATATGCAGATCGGAGGCACCCTCCGAGACCGTTAATTCCAGCAAATCGTTGAGTTCGTAACCCATGGATCAGATGGCGGCGGCGACCGTCGACTTAAGAACTTCTTCGCAGGTAGTCATCCCTGCCATGATCTTCCGAATGCCATCGTCACGCATGGAGCGCATGCCGAGATCGAGAGCCTTCCGGCGCAACTCGACGAGAGTGCGCTCTTCATAAATCATCTGGGCAATCTCGTCGTTTACAGTGAACAATTCGAAAACCCCAAATCGACCGCGATAGCCAGTGCCGGAACAACTGGCACAGCCCTCGCCCTTCTTGAAATTGCCTTCGTCGACGTCATCCGGACGGATTCCGACCGCATCGAGATCCTTCTTTTCCGGAATATGGTCGGCTTTGCATCGCACACAGATCTTTCGAACAAGGCGTTGCGCCATTGCCGCTCGTAGCGAAGCAGAGACGAGGAAGGGCTTCACGCCGATATCGACAAGACGAGTAATCGCGCTCGGGGCATCATTGGTGTGAAGCGTGCTGAAGACCATATGCCCGGTGAGCGAAGCGTTGATCGCAATCTCCGCGGTTTCTTTATCCCGAATTTCCCCCACCATAATGATGTTGGGAGCTTGACGAAGCATGGCGCGCAGGGCCGAGGTAAAGTCCATGCCCACCTCGCGGCGCACCTGAACCTGATTGATCCCCGCCATTTCATACTCCACCGGATCCTCAACGGTGATAATCTTCCGGTCAGGCTGATTGATGTAATGCAGAGCCGAATAAAGGGTCGTCGATTTTCCGGAACCGGTCGGTCCGGTGACCAGGAACACTCCGTCTGGCATGGCGATAATCCGCTCAAAAACCGCTTGGTCATCCGAGAAAAATCCGAGCTCAGGCAGCCCCAGCTTCAGGCCTTCCTTATCGAGAATACGCATGACGATACTCTCCCCGAATGCCGTCGGCAGAACCGAAACGCGGAGGTCAATATCCTTGCCCCCGGCCTTGGCGGAAATACGTCCGTCCTGCGGAACTCGTTTTTCCGCAATGCTGACGTTCGACATCAGCTTGATCCGGGAAATAATCGCCGGCTGCAATCGTTTGGGTGGCCCTTCAACCTCGTGAAGCACACCGTCAATCCGGTAACGCACGCGAAACTCCTTCTCAAGGGGCTCGAGGTGAATATCAGAAGTGCGCCGTTTCAATGCCTCGGCGATCACCATCTGCACGTAGCGAATGATCGGACCCTCTTCTCCGTCACCATCACCCAGACCTTCAATGTCCAGCCCTTCAGCGGCATCCTTGTTCTTTGCATCTTCCTCCTCGGTATCGAGTGAGGAAATGAAAGAGGCCATCTCAGAAGTATCTTCCTGACCGTAATTACCGGCGATGGCCTTCTCGATAGACTCGGTAGTCGCGATGTAGGGCGTTACGGTCTTCCGCAGATACTGGGCAATGTTGTCGGTAACATCGACATCGAGAGGATCGCTGATGGCCAGCTTCACCTCCGATTCATCGATTTCCAAAGGAAAGACGTGATAGCGGCGGGCGAGAGAGGCCGGAACCTTTTTCAAGGTCTCTTCATCGACACGGACGCTGTCGAGATCGACAACCTCCATGTTGAAGGATTCGGCCAAAGTCTCGGCAACCTGCGCCGAAGTCGTATACCCTCTCTCGATGAGAAGATTTAGAGCGAGCGAATTCTCATCCGCTTCGCCCTCCTCCCCGGAGGCGGTCTCCCGAACTTCACCCAGGGCCGCTTCGATATCATCATCTGTAATTATTTCTCGCTCGGCGAGAAGCTGTAGGACGTAGTCGTCAGCAGAAGTCACGGTATGGATTTAAAGGTTTTTGGAGGAAGACTGAAAAGTCAAAAAGCGTCCCCAGAACACCCGAAAAGCCGCACCGCGTCAACCTTCTGCTTGCTAGATTGCTGTGAAAAGTCGTTCAGATCGCTCCGTCAACGGCTCAAAGTCATCAAAAACTCAGCATTACTCCGCGTCTTCTTGACCCGTTGAATCAACATTTCCATCGCTTCCACGGGCGGAACTCCCTTCGTGGCCCGACGCAGCGAGTAGACCTTTTGCATTTCGTCCGGGTGGTAGAGAAGCTCTTCCTTCCGAGTCCCGCTGCGATCCATGGCCAAGGCAGGAAATACCCGCTTATCGACGAGACTGCGGTCCAGATGGAGCTCCATGTTCCCCGTCCCTTTGAATTCCTCAAAGATGACCTCGTCCATTTTACTCCCGGTATCCACGAGGGCGGTGCCCATAATCGTCAGACTTCCGCCATCTTCGATATTGCGAGCCGAACCAAAGAAGCGCTTCGGCTTCTGGAGCGCATTCGCTTCAACCCCACCAGAGAGGATCTTCCCACTACTGGGCATGAGAGTGTTGTAAGCACGAGCAAGACGGGTAATCGAGTCGAGCAGGATGACGACATCCCGACCGGTCTCCACCATTCGGCGGGCCTTTTCGATGACCATCTCGGCCGCGTGAACGTGACTGCCGGCGGTTTCATCAAACGTGGAACTGATGACCTCCCCGCGGACCCGACGCCGGAAGTCAGTCACCTCCTCTGGGCGCTCGTCAATGAGCAGGACGATCAGATGCGAATCCGGGTAATTCATTTGGATCGAATGCGCTATGCCCTGCAGCAAAACCGTTTTCCCGGTTCGAGGCGGAGCCACAATCAACCCCCGTTGACCAAAGCCAATGGGCGAGATGAGATCCACGACTCGCATCGAAAGATTGTTCTCCGGATTCTCATCCGAATTTTCCAACAGAATTCGGTCGAGAGGATAATAGGGAACGAGCTCAGTGAACGGAGTGATTTTTTCCAAGGCCTTAATATCGGAACCCATCACCGACTGAACCTTCAAGACGATCGGGCAGGATTCCCCCTCCCTCGGAGCTTGGATGAAAACTTTGATCATGTGCCCCCGCTGAAGTCCGTGATGCTCGATCAAGGATTCGCTGACAAACGGGCAAAGCGGCTTCAACCGATAACTGTCCTCGGGAAAGACAACCATCCCGAAGCCATCGTCCAGAACCTCAAGACAACCTTCGACGAGGACGGGATTCTTCTTCTCCTCGAAGTGCTTCATCATCCGCTCAAGGATCTGCGGGCGGGAAGGCGCGTTTTCCAGATCCAACTGCAAACGGCGGGAACGCTCCCGCAATTCCTGAAGGGGAAGGTCGTAAAGATCGTTAAACAGAACCGGCGGAACCGATTCGTCATAAAGCTTTTGGAAGGACTCCTCCAAAGCGGCAACATCCTGCAACAACTCATCATCGACCAGCTGACCCATTTCCAGGTTCGGATCGACTTCTACCGGAACGCCTCCGGCATTGAAGGGAGTATTGCGTCGAGCACCCCCTCCTCCTCCGGGTCCCTTATCGAATTTACCTTTCCGCTTCTTCTTTTTGCGATTCTGGTTGTTGTTATTGTTATTCCGGTTGTTGAACCGGTTCCCGCCATCATTGCCTCCACCGGACTGGCGGAAGTGAGGCTGACCTCCTCCACCGCCTCCGCGATTGGAAGAATTCCCCTGACCACCATTACCACGATTACCATCAGAGTTGCGACGGTCGCCACCGGAACGCTCTCCCTGATTCGACTCAGGACGATTCTTTTCCTGCCGAGGCTCCGCCGATCCTTTATCCTCCGAAGCCGCAGGCTTAGGCTCCGAAACCTCTTTCACCGGAGCTTCTTTCGCCGGAGCTTCCTTGGCCGAAATCTCCTTCGGCGCTCTTTTGGAGGCAGGCTTGGGCTTCTCGGAAGCGGCAAAATCAAACTCCTGATTCTCGGCCTTGGCCGCTTTCTTGGCGGAAGCCGTATCTTCCGCGGAGGCAGCGGTCTTGCGAGCAGTCTTCCGAGCCCGCTTTTTCACAGCAGGCTTCGCTGCGCCTTCTTCAGGCGCTTCTTTGGCACGGGAAACTCTTTTACGGGTAGTCTTACGAGCCTTCTTGGCTGCGGGAGCAGGGCTCTCGCTTGTTAGCTTCGACTCGTTTTCAGATTGATCTTCACTCATGATTTTCGATTCGCCATTCCTCGGATGCGTTCGGAAAGGCGGATAACTTGTTTTTCGAGAAAGGAGATAGTTCCACTATTGGAGATTACAAAATCCGCTCGGGAATCCTTTTCCGAGGCGGGGAGTTGCCGGAGTTTCCGCGCTTCGATATCGTTGGCGGAAAGTCCTCTCGCCCTTAATCGTTCGAACTGAAGGGGCTCCGGACAATTCAACGAAACGACGAAATCGAAGTGGGAGGCAAGTTTTTTCTCAAAGAGCAAAGGAATCTCCACCACCACATCGTTTTCCGCATCTTCCTCCATTCTCTGCATCCAACGCTGCCGAACCAAGGGATGCAAAAGGTTCTCCAGCCAATTCAACTCCTCGTCATTGACAAAAACGATTCCAGCCACCGCCTCACGGTCCAGCACCCCTTCCTCGTCAAAAACTGCACTGCCCCATCGGTCTCGAATTTTCGCAATCGCCTTCGGCGTCTCCATCTCTTCCCGTGCCAAATGATCCGTCCGAACCCCGCGCCATCCTTGTTTCGCCATAAGAGAGAGGACTGTCGATTTGCCCGAGCCGATAGTTCCCGTGAGTCCGAGTCGTATTCCATGCATGGCCTTCCGTGGTAGAACAGCTTTCCTCTGTTTGCGAGGGAGAAAACAACCGAAGCCCTTTCCTCAAGGATGGAGCCCCATTGCATTTTCAAACCTTCGACTCTCCGTAAATTAGCGCTATAAATACTCTCTCCGGAAGAATGGATTTTTCTTTAAGAAAAAGTGAACTGGATTCATTCTTGCTAAAGCTAAATCCAAACTAATTGCGTACAATTTAACTTAAAAACGCATCACTCATGTCAGCAGCGAAGAAAACTATCAAAAAGGTGGCCAAGAAAGCCGCAGCCAAAAAAGCGACGAAGAAGATCGTCACCAAAAAAGCACCGGTAAAAAAGGTGGCTACGAAAAAGGTAGCCGCTAAGAAGGCTGTGAAAAAAGTCGCCACGAAAAAGATCGCGGCCAAAAAGGTCACGACCAAGAAGGTAGCCACCAAGAAAGCGGCGCCAAAGGCAGCACCTAGCACCCCAAAGGCAAAGTCCGTGACGCGGATCATCGCCCGGGTTGACGTTCGCTTTGGCAACGCACTCTACGTGCGCGGTGAGGGCGGCGGACTGAGCTGGACTCAAGGCACCCCCATGGAGAACCTTTCCTCTGACGAGTGGAAGCTGGAAACGACCGAGGCCGACAGCGGCATCGTTTTCAAGTTCCTCGTCAACGACGAGATCTGGGCCAATGGCGAAGACCAAACCGTCGCAGCAGGCGGCACCTCGATCTCTACACCGAGCTTCTACTAAACGTCGCTCCCGAGCCCAGTTCCGAATAGGAGCTGGCTCCCAGACAACGGTCTCCTGATTCAGGGAACCACCGACCATTCTTACTCGCGGAGAGGGAATCCTGATTCCCTCTCCTGCGGGTTCTGGATTGACGGCATCGAATTTTTGGGTTCCCCCCTACTCTCTGTGAAGAGATCGATTTACGTGCAAGCCAGGGGGACGCTCCACTGAAAACTCCCGACGACAACCGGATTCTCGTCGCACTCTCTGGCGGGGTGGATAGCTCCATCGCGGCCGCACTTCTGCAAAAGCGGGGCTACGACGTGGAGGGTGCCTACATTCGCACTTGGCTGGACGAAGAAGATCTCGGCGAGTGCCCAGCCGCTCAGGACATCGAAGATGCCGAGGCGGTCGCTGACCATCTGGGCATTCCTTTCCGCATCGTCAATCTCGTCCGCAACTACCGGGAGAAGGTCGTCACTTATCTCGTCGATGGCTATCGCCGGGGCATCACCCCAAACCCCGACATCATGTGCAACCGCGAGATGAAGTTTGGGGTTTTCCGAGACGTTGCCCGGCAGGAAGGATTTAGCCACATTGCGACTGGGCATTATTGCCGCAGCCAATCCAGCGAAGGGCAAACCCGCATCCTCGAAGGAATCGACAAGACCAAGGACCAATCCTACTTCCTCGCCCTGACTCGCGGAGAGGACCTGCAAAACGTCGTCTTCCCCGTGGGCGATTTGCGCAAGGCCGAGGTCCGCGAACTCGCCAACGAGATCGGGCTCCCCAACGCCCGCAAGAAAGACAGCCAGGGCATTTGCTTCCTGGGGAAAGTAAAGATCGACGAATTTCTCAGCCGCTACATTCCCGACAGCCCCGGCGACATCGTCGATACCGCGGGCACCGTCCGCGGCACCCACAAAGGCCTTCATCGATTCACCATCGGGCAGCGCCGGGGTATTGGAGTTCCTTCGAATACGGACAACGAGGCCTTCGTCGTCGTCGCAAAAGATCTCGAAAAGAACCAACTCGTCATCGGCTTTGACCGCCCCGAGACCCCCCTCCTTTATCAAACCGGTGCCATCATCGGCTCTCTCAACTGGATCGGCGATCCTCCCTCTAAGGGCGAAACCCTTGCAGCCAAGCCACGCTACCGAGATCCGGCTCAGGAAATCCAGATCATCGCGACCGGTGAAGGTCGGATCGAAGTCGAATTCAAGAACCCCCAAAGAGCTCTCGCCCTCGGCCAGATTCTGGCCTTTTACCGGGGCGAAGAGTTGATCGGAGGCGGCACCTACGAAGCGGTCGAACACCAAAAGGAATTTTCATGAACTCCCTCGCTTATTGGACCCACGATCTCGGCCCGTTTATCGTACGATTTCCCGAGGGATTCCCCGTCGAAGGAATCCGCTTTTACGGAGTGGCCTACCTACTCGGCTTTGCCATTGGGATCGCCCTCCTCATCCTCTACCGCAAGAAAGACCGCTCTCCCCTCAAGGTAGGTGAAGAGCTGGACCTCCTGACCTATCTCCTCGTCGGCGTCATTGCCGGGGGCCGGATTGGCTACGTCCTCCTCTATGACTGGCAGGAGTTTATCCAGGACCCTCTGCTCCTCTTCGCCGTCTGGAAGGGAGGGATGGCTAGCCACGGCGGCATGATCGGGGTCATCCTGGCGACCTGGATTTTTTCCCGCCGGCGTCGGATTCGCTTCCTCGCCGTCACCGACATGCTCGCAACCGCCGCTCCGGTCGGGCTCTTTTTTGGCCGCATTGCCAACTTCGTAAACGGAGAACTCTGGGGGCGCCCCTCCACTGTGCCTTGGGCGGTGATCTTCCCCGAGAGTCCTCCTGACCCAATCACCGGCGAGATCGTTCCGCGCCACCCTTCCCAACTTTACCAAGCCTTCGGCGAAGGCATCCTTCTCTTCGCCTGGCTCCAATGGCGCTTCTGGAGAAACCCAAACCTGAGTAACGGGCGTCTCAGTGCCGAGTTCCTCATCGGCTACGGAATCATCCGCTTTTGTACAGAGTTTGTCCGCGAACCCGATGCGCCCCTCATCCTCGGCCTCACCCGGGGGCAATTCTATTCCCTCCCCCTTCTCCTGGTCGGCGGTTATCTAATTTTCCGCGCCCGGCCCGGAAAAGGAGGAAAGCGATAATCTTCGGGATCCTACGCCCTGAGGGATTGCCCCGAAGATCCTCCGGTGAAAGTTGCGCCACTTCCTTGCAGGGTTGAGGCATGGAACACGGATCCCGCCTCAATCCCCCAGAAGAAGCACCCGGAATCAGGCTCTCATTCCCCGAAGCTCTATTTCCAATTTCAAAGAGAACAACCTCGTGAGTGAGCACCGATCCAAACGCAAAATCATCGGAAAACGGCTGGCCTGGATAGTCATCCTAATCCTTTTGCTAAATGAAGCTGCGAGCTTCTACATAGAAGAGAACCTCCCCACCAAGGACATGACGTTCCTGTATTTTCGGTGGGTCCTCCTAATCCCCGTTCTCATCTTTTTTTACTTCGGGCGAACTTGGGCGGTTTGGCTGGTAAGAATTGGACTTTCTCTGGGCATCCTCGGGGCCCTGATTCTAATCGGCATCCTCTACTCTCAACCTGAAACAATCCCGCTGGTTCCTGTTGGGGTCCTCTCCCTCATCATCAACGGCCTCGGCACTTGGATTGTCTTTGGATCCGAGAGCTTTCGTTCCTTCCTCCGGTCAAGAAAACGGGCGCGCCGATTTTGACAAGGGATGTGAATCCCCTCGAAACCTCGCAATTCTCATGAATCTGACTTCCTTGCCTCTCCATGAGAACGCTCCTCTGCACGCTTTTGATCGCCTCCAGCTCTCTCGCACAAAATCCATTCCCCGCAACGAGCGCCAACAACGCCTCGGAATACTGGTTCGATAAAGCCGAAATCACTCGCTACGAGCTAACACAAAGTCGCTACGGCGAAATTCGCACTGGCCACAGCGTCCTCATCTTCGTCACCGAACCTTTCCTCCCGGAGAAACAGGTGAAGCATGAATACGGAGAAGATCTCGACTCGATTCCAGTCCTCAAACTCAACCGCATTCGCTCTTTCACTACGGGAATTTATGACTATCGACTGATGGCCTCTGCCTTTCACACGATGGAAGACGTGGGCCCCGAACCCTCCGGACTCAAGATCGCCATGAGCGCCACCGAATGGTGCGGATTGGTCTTTCAGCAAATTAATCGACGAGACGATGCTCTTCAGAGTGAGCTCCGCTCCTATTTCCAGAACGAAGGCGACCAGAACGTGACCCTTCCCAATGTCTGGACAGAAGACGAACTCTGGCTGCGCATCCGAATCGCCCCAAACACACTCCCCACGGGCGAGTTCCAAGCACTCCCTGAATTATTTTATCAACGACTCGCTCATCTGCAGCCCTCAACGATGTCGGCGATCGGATCGATCTCCACCAACGAGAGCGGCGCGACCTCCCGCTATACTCTCTACTATCCCTCTCTCGACCGAACCCTAACGATCTCCTACGAAACTCAATATCCTCATCGCATTTTCGGGTGGAAGGAGACCGTCCAAGGGAAGATGTTCAGCCGCGGAAAAGCAACCCATACGGAGCGCCTCTACTATTGGCAGCTCAACCAAAACGAGGACCTACCCTACCGCGAGAAGCTCGGGATCCCCGGATCCTGAGCTTCTCGGGAGAAAGGACCTCGTTTCCGGAGTCCGGCTCAAAAAGAGCGGATTCCAACCCATCGCCGCGGTATCAACGCCGGCGACGCACGAGCACAAAGACCCCGGCAAACAACCCGAGCCCTAGCGCCCAACTGTCTGGCTCAGGAACAAGACTAAGGCTTCCGTCAGGGAGAAGCGTGATCCGCATTTCCGTCGTATCTCCATTCGGCGAAATCGTATTGGTGCCAAATCGGTCGTCATACGGCGAACCATAAACGCCAAGGCGATCATAAAAAGCGCCACCGGGTATCTGAACTTCTGAATTTTCGGCAACCACTTGCGCCCAGAGACTGTAAAATTCATCGTCCGGCTGAGCAGGCCCATAGGCATACAGGGCCGCCTTTTCCCAGAGCTCGTAGCTCGACATCTCTCCAATTACCTTTCCGTTGATCTCGACGTCACTACCCACCAACCCCGAGAGGATCGCTTGCGCAAAATCACCGGCCACCTTTAGTTTCAGCCCTCCCTCAGTGAAACCTTCTCCAAAGTCAGTTACGAGATCCTGCCAACCGGAAGCGGATACACTCACATCCGCCCCGTCTATCGTTTCCAGATACAGAAAATTCGTCATGTAGAGATTCGGATCGCTTCCGCCTGGCTCGTCGGCGTTCACCACAATTTCAAGCCCCTCATATTTGTAAGTCTCGCTTGGATTCGACTGATTCGTAGCATTCACATATCCAGTGAAAACCACCTTATAGGTTCCATCTGGAGCACTGCCACTCTCACCTTCCACTTGTTCGACTTTGGCCTGAAAATGATAATCCAGATTAAAGCCCGTGCTTTGAGCAACCCGATTCGTATCGGCTCCGGACGTACTCTTGGTCCCCGTCGCCCCATTACCTCCGGGATCCGCATCTGGAGCCAGATTCGTCAACTTCGTCCCGAGAAATTGCGTTCCATTCCCGGAATTCTGATAAAGATTCTTCAAGTAACCATTGAAGCTCGGATACGGATTCTGCGCCATTGAACCCGAAACGGATGCCGGAAATTTGTTGGGACCGATCGCCCGAAGGAATTTACCGTTTCCATCAGTGACAATCGCACTTGAAGAGACGCCCCCGAAGGCTGCGGCCAGCTCTCGGAACATGTCTCCGGTATTCAATGTGTTCGCCACGTATCCCTGCTCGGTAGCCCCATTGAGAAACGCGAGTTTCAGAGATCCACCGTAGGCCGTGATATTCGTTAAGTCCGCTCCTCCGGCAGTTCCATTATAGCTAAGCTCAAAATTGGAATACCGACTCGTTGTCGTCGAGAACGGACTCGGCTGCGTCCCCGGAGCTAGCTGGGAGAGACCACTCTTCCCGCCATAGGAAATGTACCCAATGAGCGACGTGGTCGAGTTGACCGTCAGCCCATTCGCATTGATATCATCCAAGCGGTAAGCTTTCGAAGTTCCGTAACTAGTCCCCCCAATATCAATTGAACCGGAACTAAAATTGATCGATTCATTTGACCCTCCGGAATCATAGACCATATCCGAGGAAGCGCCCGCAAAAGTTACCCAAAGATCCGAGGTGTCCGAGAAATTACTGGTATCAAAGGTAAGACTCATACTCGCCCCGAGAGGCGAAGCACCGAAAGCAAGAGTTATAGAGAAGAGAAAAGTTTGTAGTATTTTCATGGATCCTTGATTTTTCATGAGACAGAGATGCAGCAACACCAATGCCACATAGCAATAAGATCCTCAAGAACCCATAGCTCTCAGTAACGAGTTTTCTACAAACCAGAATTTTAACAGCCTCTTTACTCCGAGAGCCGTGTATTTATGTTTTAAGAGCGAACCAGAAAATCGAGCATGCGAAAAAGCTGCACTTGATTGGCCTTCGAAAATTTTCGGGCTCCTTCCCGAATCTCCTCTGGAGTTTGAACATACGTATTCAAAGAAGAAATACCTTCGTAAGAATTTTCCAAAAATCCTTCTACTGCATCCGGAGAACCCTCGTAATGAAATTGGGTTCCGATGACTCGCTCTCTCAACAGATACGCCTGATTCGGACAAACCGGTGAACTCGCCATTCGAATCGCGCCCTCGGGCAGGTCAAAAGTCTCACCGTGCCAATGCAGGACTGTGGCTTCTTCCTGAAAAGAGAAGGATGCATCCGTTGACTCGGGCGCAGCCCGCACCGGGAACCAGCCAATTTCCAGCTCAGGTCCTCCATAAATCGAGGCCCCCAGAGAGGACGCAATCATCTGCGCCCCCAGACAAACGCCAAATACAGGCTTACCGGCTTCGACCAGTTGCCGAACCAATTTCTTCTCCTCCACCAACCAAGGATAGCCCTCCTCATCGTTGACGCTCATCGGTCCGCCCATGATCACCAGAAACTCGACATCGTCGGCCTCTGGAAGCGAATCTCCCGCAAATAACCGAACGCATTCCTCTTCGTGACCTCGCTCCTCAATCCAAGAACGAATCGCGCCCAACCCTTCAAAGGGTACATGTTGAAACCAATGAATCTTCATCAGCCTCGAATCAAGGACTCCCCCCAGGCAAACTTACTGAGAGGACTGCAAAGCGGCCAAAGCGTCTTCGGACTGTGTCTTCGGCGTCGCTTTTAAATCTCTCCAGGCAATCTTGCCGTCAACGATCAAAAAGGACTGGCGCGATGCGAGCGAAGCCAGCTTTTTCGGAACTCCGAAAGCATCGACGAGTTCCCCATCCGGATCAGCAACCAACGTAAAGGGAAGAGAATACTTTTCCTTAAAGGCTGCCTGAGACTTCACATTGTCCGTGCTGGCCCCAATGACCTGAATTCCCGCCTCACCCAGTTTCTCGAACGAGTCACGCAAGTTACAAGCCTGGGCAGTGCACCCGGGAGTGTCCGCTTTCGGGTAGAAGTAAACCAAGGCCGGACCTTGAGCATACACTTCGGAAAGTTCCACGGACTCTCCCGCACTGTTCGTGACGGTGAGTTCAGGAGCATCGGCTCCCACTTCAAGTGGCGAGGCATCAGATGATAAAAAACCAAACATAGTGAGGATAATGATAGTGCGGACCATGGAGAAAAGCGAACCCATAGATCAGAAAAAGACAATCGCCCCGCCCCGAATTCGCGAGATGCGAGGAAGAGACCCATGCTCGGAGACGAACCTTCCTCCTCTAAAGTTCGGATCGCCCGCCTACTCCTCTTCGTCACACTGAGTCAGCAAAAAGTCTTTCGCCTCTTCGCCCATGGCCCTCTTGGGAATGCAAACGACTGGAAGCTTGTTCTCCAGAGGCATAAAGAAGTTTTTCGTTTCGACCAACCCACTCATATCCGACCACCCAGCCGTGCGGGCTCCTGACCCCACCCAGACCGTCAGCCCGTGCCCTTCGAGAACCAGGAGAGTTTCCGTACTCTCGACAGACTTCAGAGCCTCCAACGACTTCTTTCGCAGCAGGAAATATCCCCGGATCCAAACGAAGAGCAGATAGAGCGTCAGGCCGAGAAATACTGCCGGAAAGACCCATGGGATCACATCGGAGAACATCAGACAGACCAACGAAGCGGCCGCAAACCCGACAACCCCCATCCATTTCTTGCCAAGGATCACATTGAAAAACATCTCGTGAGCCGCTTGTCGTTGAAGTTGAGGAGTCAGGGAATACCGCACCTCATACGAAGGCTCCTGCTCAATTTGATCGACCTCACTCATACTCAGTCTAGTTCCTTCCACGATACGTTTCCTGCCCCCAGAGAAGCACCTCGACTCCAATCTGAATCGTATACTCGGCTTTCCAATCGTTCGTCTGCTCCCACTGCACTTCGGGTGCGATGACGTAAAAGATATAGTCTTTATAGAGAGGACCTTTTCGAAAAAGAGTCAGGTCATAGCCGAGCGTCTGGGAAATATTCCCATCGATTCTTCCCCGGAGGGCCCATCCCTCCGCGGCATCAGATCCTCCGACCCGCCGTCCATAATCATTCTCGTTCAGCAAATGCGGGACATATCCGACTACGGTAGAAACGGACCAACGATAGCCCAAGCCGTCCTGGCCATACTGCGAACTAGTCGGGTCATTGGCGCTGTCTTGATCTTCATGGTAATCCTTCTCGTCCCATTTCAAAGATATCGTCGGACGGAACAACCAGCGATCCTTCCAATGATTGGCCACCAATGAGGTCAGCGCTCCAAATCCCCGCTCGCTATCCCAAAAGGGTTTCAATTTCGGATAGATCCGCCACAAATTGGGCAACTTGTAAGTCGGCACCCACTCTGCATTCGCAAAAGCTTCGGGAGGCCAACGGGCTTTGACCCCCGCAGACGTATTCCAGTTTTTAAAAAAATCCCGAGTCGCACCAAAACGCAGCTCACTGTTTGACTCCGTCGGGTCCTCATCCGGGAGAGCCGTCGGATCCCTCGTCGTAATGAACACCTTCAAGCGGCGCTCAAGATTCGGAAGCTCGATATCCGTCTTAAAGTCGATCACGGGGACCAGTTTAAAATCTCGGTCTGCTTCGATATCAAACTCGGTAAAAAGCCCGAGTCGAAAACGGGACGGAGGAGTCTTGATAGGATTCTCATCCTCGCTGACGAACAAGCCATCAAACCACTCGATGACTCGCTGCGTTTCGTTGTAAGCCCACGAGTGACTTGTATCAATCCAGTCATACTGTTGCTTAATGACAGGACTGGGAACGGATGCTGGATCCGCAGCCCCTCCCTCCGCCTCCGACTTTTCCGGAGTGGCTTCCTCAGAACGATTGGTCTCCTCCGCTTCCCCTTGGGATTGATTCGAGGTCGCAGAAAAATTCGCCTTTTGCGCAGTAGATCCAGAATTCTCCTCGCCTCGCAGCGAGGGCATTCCACAACTACACAAAAGGAGGGCCCCGAAAAGAATCGTCGCCAGCCTTCTCGATTTCTTCACTGAATCTCTGACTAAGATTCCTGCCTACACACCGCTATTTCCGATTCGGCTTCCCTTCGGTAAAGGCGTCCCGAATTCGTTCCATATCCGTATGCTCGGCGACAATCTCCTGAATGATCGGAATCTTATCCTCGTCGGTGGGCTGAGTCTTCACCGTCATGTTATTGATCTTCGAAGCTACCGTATAGCTTTCTTCACTACAGATCACGACGGGAATTTCCGTCATACTGATCAGATCCATGAGTTTGGGATGAGGCAGAATATTGCGAGTCAGGATAATCCCCGAGACGACTTGCTTCTTGGAAATGTTCGCGCTCGCAATCGCCGAAAAGAGAACATCCTCACGGTCCCCAGGAGTAATGATCAAGACCCCCGGCTGAATGTAGTCCACAACGCCCTTCGCCGTCATCGCACCGATAACGACCCGGAGAATGCGCTCGGTCATTCCATGCTCGGCACCATTGAGCCAGCGCCCGTTGATCTCTTTCACCACCTGAGAGAAGGTTGGAGCCTGCAATCGCTTCCGCAGAGGGAGGCAACCCAGAAGGGGGATCCCCAAACGCTCCAAGCCCTTGCCCGCATATTCGCGGATCAAGTCCAGCTTTTCCGGGAGCACTTTGTTGATAATCGCCCCAATGACTTCGACCCCAAACTGATCGAAAAGCGCCTTATTCATCGCAATTTCATCGACCGGAGAACCAATTCCGCCCTCCGAGACGATGATCGCCTTGGCGCCGAGGATCCTCGCGATGGCCGCATTGGACAAGTCAAAGACTGATCCCACTCCGGCGTGACCGCTCCCCTCGATGATAATGTAATCCTTGTTGAAAGCCGCCCGGTCAAAGGCCCGGCAGATCAGGTCGATCAAATGCTCCAACTTGCGACCAGGATTATCCAGATACCAACGGGTCATCCTTCCGTCGATTGCAACCGGACTGATCGCGCCGATCGGAACGTCCAAGTCGTAGACCGAATCGAAAAGAACCGAATCCTCGTCGATCTTTTGCCCTTCGATCTGCACGAAGCGCTGACCGATCGGCTTGATGTAGCCGACGTGAGGCGAAAACTTTTTCATCCCACCGAACAGTCCGAGAGAGGTTGTGGTTTTCCCCTGGTTCTGACGTGTAGCGGCGACAAAGATGCGTTTCGTCGTCGTGTTCTTGGGCGCGCTGATCAGTGGCTCATTCCCCGAAGAGAAGATCGAGATCGAGTTTTCCGAATCGTAGCGGGCTTCGTCATCGGAAGATTTCTGGGAGGCACTACTGCTCATTCGGACCCTTTCGTTTCCATCGGATAGAGAAAACTGCGCTCGATAGCCTGAGCACAAACGAGAACCGCCGTGCCGAAGATATCATGAGCACTGGCTCCGCGGCTGATTTCCGCTGCCGGGCGGCTCAATCCGCTAAGGATGTGACCGTAGCAATGGGCACCGCCGAGAATCTGAATCATCTTCGAGCTGATGTTACCACTATTCAAATCCGGGAAGATGAGAACGTTCGCCCGGCCGGCGACATCTCCGCCGACTTGCTTGGTATCGGCCGTCGCCGGATCCAGCGCCGCGTCGACCTGGAGATCCCCGTCAATCTTGAAGGACCACTTGTTCTCCAAAACCCGTTTTTGCGCCATCTCGGTCGCCGAGCGGACCTTGAGGACCGACGGATTCCGAGAATTGGTGTTCTTCGTCGTGTAACTGAGCATCGCAACCCGAGCGACCTCATTGGTCAGGTGTGTGCGCAAGTGGGCCGCCGTCAGGGCGATGTCCGTCAATTGCTCAGGACTGGGATCCGGCACCACGGCGCAGTCCGAAAGGAACAATTCCGAGCGGTGGGAATCCTCATCAAAATCCAGGATCTGGAGGGAGGAAATCGTCTGCACCCCTTCCTGCTTGGGAATAATCTTCAGCAATGGCCGGATCGCACTCGACGCCGAGGAAGTGGCTCCGGAGAGAATCGCATCGGCCTGCATCGTCGCCAGCATCATGGTGGCGAAGTAATTCGTTTCGGCCACATACTCGTGGCATTCTTTCTGGGAAAGGCCCCGGAAACGACGCAGCCCCTGAAAGCGTTCGACAAAACTCTCAAACTCATCGCTGCGTTGCGGCTCGATCAAACGGATATGATCGAGCGAAATCCCCAGCCGGCGGGCATTGCTCTTAATCAGGGCCCGGTCACCGAGCAAGATCGGCACTCCGAGCTGACGCGAGGCGAAGAGGCGCGCTGCCTGAATGATTCGGGGATCGCTTCCCTCAGGGAACACGATCCGCTTCGGGTGGCGGGCCAGTTTCTCGGTTAATTTTTGGATGAGTGGCATGACTGTAAGATTTTTTTCGGGGGGCTTCGCGCTCGACTGGTTGGAAAACCATTCGGGATAAGCCAAAGCCTTGTATTGAGTTTCAGCACGGAAGATGCCGAAATCCCCCCTCGAAGTCATGCGAAAAAATCTCAAGTCGATCCTTACCGTGTCCAGTTCCACGCTGGGGTCCCGCATTCTCGGGCTTTTCCGGGATGTCTTCGTCTATGCTCAATTGGGTCTGAGCCCGACCAACTCGGCCTTTATCCTCGCTTTCACCCTGCCTAACCTTTTCCGCAGGCTCTTCGGGGAAGGAGCACTCAGCTCTGCCCTCATCCCCATTTATACCGAAGAGAACCTGAAAAATGACAACGAAGCTGGTTTTCGCCTTCTCAACCGGACGCTAACCCGCCTCTTCCTCGTTCTTTTTTCAATTACTTTACTCTTTGGAGCTCTGGTAGCCATCCCCCTCCTCAGCGGAAAATTGGACGAAACCCGCTACGGCGAAGCGAGCCGCCTCGGCCTTCTCCTATTCCCCTACGTCATCCCCATCTGCTTGGCCGCCCTCCTGGCCGGCGCCCTTCAGGTCCTCGGGCGCTTTTTCACCGCCGCCATAACCCCGGTCTTTCTCAACGTCTGTATGATCGCCGCCCTCGCTGGCCCAGCGCTCTGGCTCGGAGAGACTCCCTTTCAAAAAGCCCTATGGCTCTCCGGCGGAGTACTCGTCGGTGGACTTGTCCAGCTTCTCCTCCCGGCCATCGACCTCTACCGGAGAGGTTGGCGCCCCGCTATTGACCTCTCGAGTGACGAATCGCTCCGGAAACTGCAGTTGCTCTTCTTCCCCGCCCTCGCCGGAGCCGCGATTCTTCAGGTCAATATTCTGGTCTCCCGCACCCTTGCCTTCTTCCTCAACGACGACGCGGTCGCTCTCCTCTACTTGGCAGCCCGCCTGGTCGAGCTGCCCCTGGGGATCTTCGGGATTGCCGCCGCCACCGTACTCTTCCCGGAGTTTTCCCGATTTGCCGCCGGAGGGGACACCCCGGGCCTCCGCCGCTCCTATCGAAACGGTTCGGCCTTGGTAGCGAGCATCACTCTCCCCGCCTTCGTCGGTCTAGCCCTCCTGGGCGACACCATCTTCCGCGCCGTCTTCGCATGGGGACTCTTCGACCCCCGCGATGCCGCCCTCGCCGCACCGGTTCTCGCAATCTTTGCCACCGGCCTCCCCTTTTACGCCCAATCCACCCTCCTCTCCCGTGCCCACCAAGCCCGTCAGGACATGAAAACACCGGTGCGAGTGGCAGGCTGGGTCCTACTCGCCAACCTCATCTTCAGCATCGGCCTCATGATCCCCTTTGGCGTCTATGGACTAGCCGCTTCCAATACCCTCGCCTCCATCGTCCAGGTCTGCCTCCTGCAGCACCGCCTCCGCAAGAACGTCGACGACGGCGAGAGCTGGATGCCCGTCGAACTCTGGAAAGTGGGCATCGCATCGCTCCTCCTTCTCGGCTATCTCCTCCTCCTTCCGGCCTCCTCTCCCGATGCCAGCAAGACAATCCTCTTGTTACGCCTACTTTGGATCATTCCGACCAGCATAGCGCTTTACTTCGGAGTTCTCTTCGCTCTCCGTTTTGGACCGGTGCGTGACTTTCTCCCAGCGATTCTCCGCCGCAAAAAAGCCCGGTCACCCCGATGATTTCCGAGCGCACCCGATTCCTCATTGTCGGCGGAGGCCTCGCCGGACTCCTCCTCGCTTGGCGACTGCGCGACCAGGACATTCTGGTCCTGGGAGGAAATCGACTCCCGCCTGCTTCAGACGTTTCCGCCGGAGTCCTCAATCCCGTGACCGGCGGCCGACTCACCCTGATGGAGGATTTCAACCTCTACCGGGACGCGGCCCGCACCCTTTACCGGGAAATTCCCGGGGGCGAAAATCACTTTTTCGAGGCAACGATCCGGCGCTACTTCGTCAACGACCTTGAGATTGAGCGCTTTGAGGAGCGGAAAGAGATCCCCCACTACCAACCCTACCTCGGTTCGCGCCTCCCTCCCGGAGTCCCGGGCGCAATTCAAGACGACCCGCTCGGAAGCTTCCCCATCCACGATGTTGGCCGCGTCGAGCCGATTCCGATCCTCGCCGCCATCCGCAAAGAACTCGGAGAACGCTACCGCCCCGTCGACGCCGACTGGCAGACATTTACCGAGTCTCCATCAGGACTGAGCCTCAACAACATCAAGGCCGATTTCATCATCTGCTGCGAAGGAGTCGGCGTCCTCGCCAATCCCCAGTTCCGTTGGCTCCCCTTTCGTCCCGTTCAGGGCGAAACTCTCACGGTTCACTTGCCACACCTGCCTGATTTTTCCGAAATTCTCCACCATCACAAGTGGGTCATCCCCCTCGGGGAGAAGAAATTCCGCATCGGCTCCACCTATCGCCGTGGCCCTTCCCGGAAAGAAGGAGTCGAGGCGCCGACCAAAGCGCCCCAGTCCGCCCGCACCCAGGAAGGCCGCGACGAACTTCTTCGCGCCTGCCGCGAAATGTTTGGCCTCGATCAGGATCCAGAGATCCTCGACCACCGTGCTGGCATCCGACCCTGCAGCCGTGACCGCGTGCCCTACCTCGGCCCCCACCCCAACCAATCGCAACTCTACATCTGCAACGGGCTCGGCTCCAAAGGCGCTCTTTTCGCACCCAAGCTCACGCAACACCTCGCGGACCATCTCCTCAAAAATGCTCCTCTCGACAAAGCCTACGCTCCAGCCCGCATGATTCGCCGCGGATTCTCCCCGCAGTAGGCGCGACCGTCAGCCCTCAGGCACCAACCGGCATCCCATCGAAAACCCGGGCGATATCTTTCGATGCACGTAAAAGCTGGAGAAGGAGAGATTCAAAGCCCCCCCTCATCGTTTTAATCAAAAAGGCCCTTTACGGGGGGCTCAACAGAGCTCTCTTCGAATAGATCTTTTTGCGTCCAAAGCTCTCATCCTCTCACAAGAAACGGGTTCGCAAAGGCTCACCCTCTCCCCCGATGACGCAAACGCCAGGCTTTCGGAGTTTCTTGAGTTCGCTGGCGAAACGAATGACAGAATGCTGCAGAATTGCTGTAACCGCATTGGCCCGCGACTTCCTTGATCGACAGCTCTGTGCTCGCCAACAATTCCTTTGCCCGGCGCAAGCGCTGGACCTGAACAATCTCGTGAGGAGTGGTGCCGATCTCTTTTTTGAATACCGCATGTAGATGGGAAACCGACCATCCCACACTGCGAGCGATTTCGGCCAGAGATCTCCCCGAAGCTTCATCCCCTTCCAATTCCACAAGCACCTGTCTGGTTCTGGACGAGAGCTTTTCCCGCTCCGCGAATCCGATCCTCCGGCGGGATTGAATCAACAGGGTCCCGTAGATCCACTGAATGAGCCCGTCGCGATCAATCGATTCATCCACATACCAACGGACGACCTGCTCGGCGAACCGACGAGCCGATTCGGGACTCTCCCAATGAGAAAGATGGGCGTGACTCCGCGGAGGACACTTTTCCCCGATCCCGAAGCGAACGTTCAGACACGAATAAGGATCTCTCGGATCACTTCGGCAAATCGTCTCGTCTCCCGGGATGTGCCAAATCAACTGGCCCGCTTTCACCTCGACGAGCTTCCCGGAATCGTCCACCCAGCCGCGCCCCCCGAGCACTAGCTCAATGCGTTCCTCGTGAGAAGGGATTTTCGTAAACTCTGGAATGTCAGGACCCGGATGAAAATAGAGGGCCGCTTCGTGGATCGTTTCCGGAGGGCGTGCGGAGAATTTCATAACAGATCAGATATTTTCGATATCCTGAACGGTCGCATTCCCCACTTTCATAATCAAACTTAATTACAAACAAGATAAATTCGAAACTACGAACCGCGATGAAGACCCAATCTCTCAATTCCGAATGGACGTTCCTTTCCCCCAAAGACAAGCAATGGCTCCCCGCCGAAGTACCCGGTTGCGTCCACACCGACCTCCTCCGCCACGAGTTGATCCCCGATCCCTACTGGGGCCGCAACGAGCTCGACCTGCAGCATCTGGAAGAGAAGGACTGGACCTATCGCCTAGATTTTGACCTCGACGAATCCCTTCTCGAGCAAACCTATGTCGACCTCGTCGCCGAGGGTCTCGACACCGTCGCCACGATCACCCTGAACGGAACCGAGGTCGGCACGACCGAAAACATGTTTATCGGACATCGATTCGAAGTGAAAAAACTCCTTCAGACAGGCTCGAATCATCTGGAGATTCATTTCACCAGTCCAATGAAATACATCCGCAGTCGCCCCTACCCGGGGAAGATGGTCGAAAACTGCGAGCCGGTCGGCGGGCGTTCCCTCATCCGCAAAGAACAATGCTCCTTCGGTTGGGACTGGGGTCCCCGCTATCCCAGCTCCGGCATTTGGCGCCCCATTCAACTTGAAGCCTGGTCCGAGAACCGGATTGAATCCGTCCACATCGCCCAGCACCACGGCAAGAAAACGGTCGACCTCAAGTTCACACCGCATCTCACCCGCGGCAAATCTGCCAAACTCCGGGGAACCATCGAACTCGACGACGAGACTGTCTCCACTTTCGAAGGCGACCTGGCGACCATCAAGAATCCCCAGCTCTGGTGGCCTCACGGGCACGGAGAACAACCACTCTACACCGTAACCCTTGAATTGCTGAACAAGGAAGGTGAGGTCATCGACACGTGGAGCAAACGCGTGGGTCTCCGCACCATCGTTCTCGATCGTCACAAAGATGAGTTTGGCGAGTCCTTCCAGTTCGTCATCAACGGACGTCCGATCTTCGCCAAAGGTGCGAACTGGATCCCGGCTGACTCCTTTCCGCATCGAGTCGACCGGGCTTGGTATGACAAGCTCCTCAGCGATGCGACCGCCGTTCACATGAACATGATCCGCGTCTGGGGCGGAGGCATCTACGAGTCCGAGGATTTCTACGATCTCTGCGACGAAAAAGGTCTTTTGGTGTGGCAGGACTTCATGTTCGCCTGCTGCCTCTATCCCGCCGACCGCGCTTTTGTCAAAAACGTAAAGGCTGAAGCGGAGCAGCAGGTAAAACGCCTTTCTTACCGCACCTGCCTCGCTCTCTGGTGTGGAAACAACGAGCTCGAGCAGCTCTCCGAGAAGATCCTCGAAACCAAGGCCCGCAAAAAGGCCTACGAGAAGGTTTTCTACGATGTCATTCCGGAGATCGTCGAGCGGCTGGACGGCATCACCACCTATTGGCCGTGCTCTCCACACAACCCCGAAGGCTACGAGAAAGGCCACAACAATGAGTCGGCGGGAGACTCCCATTTCTGGGATGTCTGGCACGCGCGCAAACCCGTTAACACTTACGAGACCAAGTTCTTCCGCTTCTGTTCCGAGTTTGGGATGCAGTCCTACAGCTCTCCCGAGGTCGCCCGCACCTACTGCAACCCGGAGGACATGAATCCCTTCGGTCCAGTCATGGAAATCCACCAGAAGAACGGCGCCGGGAATCTGATCATCCTCGATTACGTCCTTCGCCTTTTCCGGTTCCCCAAGGACTACCGCGCCCTGAGCTACCTTTCCCAGCTCAACCAAGCGCATTGCATGAAAGTGGGGATCGAACACTTCCGCCGCTGCATGCCCCGCACAATGGGAGCTCTATACTGGCAGCTCAATGACTGCTGGCCCGTCGCCTCTTGGAGCAGCTTGGAGTATACGGGCAAATGGAAGGCAGTTCACTTCGAAGCCCAGCGATTCTTCGCTCCGGCGCTACTGAGCGTCAAGATCCTCGGAGAAGAGTCCCTCGGTGCCAACAACACCCGCATCAACACCATGCACGGCGCCGAAATCCACACGGTCTACGACAGCCCTGAGGATGATTCCGGCAAGATCTCCTGGGCACTCCAGACCCTTGACGGAAAAACGATCCGCAAGGGGTCGAAAAAGGTAAAACTGCAATACGGACAATCCGTTCTCCAGGAAACCCTCGACTTCTCGAAGGAGATTGAAGCCTACGGTCAAGAGGAGATCTTCCTCCGCGTCGATCTGGCTCCTAAAAAGGGCGAGCCAACTTCCCGCACAGCTCTCTTCTCCGCCCAACGCTTCCTCGGCCTCCGCCGCGACCCCATTCAGGTCGACTGCCAAAAGATTGGAGCGAACGAGATCGAGATCACCCTGCAATCAAAGACCCTCCACCTCGGCGTCCAAGTGGACTTCCCGGAAAGAGGGGCCCACTACAGTGAGAACTTCATCGACCTGTATCCGAATGTTCCACACACGATTCGGGCAACCTTTCCGGACAAAATTACCGTCGTGGAAGCACGGAAGCTTGTGGACGTCTACTCGCTCATCGACTCGTATTGAACTTTCCAGACGACTGACTTCCAGTCGCCTCCGCTGCAACAGAGGCGACTGGGGGTGCCCAGAGCCCCAGGCTCCTACATCCAAGTGTGATTCCTATTATTCCTCGGCCAGGATTCGTTCTAGAGTCGCGGCTACCAGGGGAAAGGAGGTAAAACCATCACTTCCCAGAAAATGGCCTCCTTGGTCGACGACGATCACTTCTCCGCCCAAAGACTTCCCGAGGTTTTCCGTTAGCTCATAGGGAACAATCGAATCATCTCTCGCGGTGATCAAAATGATCTTTGAAGTCATTTTTTTGATCCGGGAAAAATCGACGGGTTGCTGTACAAATGGATCGAGTTCCGGAAGAATGGGAAGCGAGGCATCAAATCCAGAGACGAGAACAAGACCTCCGATTCTCGTGTCCTCCGGTAATGATTCGAGATAGTGAAGGAGGGTAATGCATCCAAGACTGTGCGCCACGAAGAAAGTGTTCTCATCGGGAATACCGATGACCTCATCCAGCGCACCGACCCACTCTTCAACATCCGGAGAATTCGGACTCGGCATTTCAACAATCGAAACCTCCGAGACCTTCTCTTTGAAATAAGCATCCAACCACGGAAACCAGTGATCGGAAGGAGTCGCGGCATAACCCGGAACAATGAATAGCTCTTTTCCCGTCTGAGCCCGAGCCTCACCCACGGCAAAAATCGGAATCAGAGAGACAATCAAAGCGGCAATAAATCTTTTCATGAGACAAAATAGGTAAAATACGTCGAACGCGGACGCTCAAAAAACTCGAAACATCGCCCTCGTCAAACGATCCACGGGATTTCAGAGATCACGAACCCTCGTCCTTCTTCCGCGCTGCCTCCCTCCGCTTTTCTTGAATCTTGATCAGAATCGCAGCCGCCGCTTCCGCATCCGCCAGCGCCCGGTGGTGCTGCTCGAGGGGAATCGAAAAATGCCGGGAGAGATTCTTCAGCCCATAGGAGGGCAGTCCGGGAAAAACTCGTCTCGACTCCACCACCGTACAGAGAACCGGACGCTTAAACTCCCGACCACATCGCGCAAACTCCGCTCGCAAGAATCCGTAGTCGAACTTGGCGTTATGGGCGACGAAAACACCCTCTCCCAAAAAGGCGGCGAGATCCTCAACGGATTCAGTAAAGGTCGGGGCGTCACGCACCATCTCATCGGTGATACCCGTCAGCTCACTGATGTACCGGGGAATCGAGCGTTCGGGATTGAGCAATGTTTGGAAGCGGTCCACGACCTGCCCGCGGCGCACCTTAACGGCAGCCACTTCCGTCAATCGGTGCCGCCCCGGCGATCCCCCTGTCGTTTCCACATCGACCACCGTATAAACTTGATCGGGATCGACACACCAACGCACCCGCACGACTTCCACCGGAAAACCGACCTCTTGAAGACGACGAAACTGTGCGAGCTGATTGCGGCGAATCGAATCGCCCTCCGCCTTCACCTCTACGGCCTTTACCCCGTCGGATTCAAAGACGAGAAGATCCGGAAAACCACTGGAGTGGGCTTGGAAATCGCGGGCCATCCTCCGAAGGATCGCGGCAACGGCTTCCCCCGGAGCTTTCCGCAAAAACTCCCGGACCTTTTCATGGCCGCCCCATCCTTTGAAAGAAGTCTCGGACCCCAAAGAATCTTCCCTTTCCTCACTGCCGGGGCCCATTGAAAACTGTCCCGCCTCCAGAGTTGCGAGCTTTCTCTCGATTGCCTCTTCAAAACGGGGATAAAAACTGCCATCCCGCAGACAGATCGGCACCCGCACAAACTCATTGGGCACCCCAGCTCCCTCGGGGCCGAACAACTCCTCCCGAAACACTACCCCAAAGAGGCCGCGCCAGAATCCGTTCTCTGTCCAATACGCAGGCATGTCACGGGAGGTAAAATACTCGGCCACACCCGACTCAACCTGCCCTCGAAACGACTCGTCAATTTCGATCACCGGAGCCTCGCGAAGAAGCGAGGTCAAAGCTCCGACTCGCCGGCATCCAAACTTCCGTGCGTAGAAATCTTCCGCAAAGATCTGGGCCTCATCGCAAGGTGGATCTGCGATGACCCGCTCCAAACGCATCCGCACCGTCTCTGTCTCCCCTGCCGAATACTGCAACCGGCAAAGCCTTTCGATCGCAGGGTACGAGTCGGTTCGCCCGTAGACCACGAGCGCCGCGTCGACTTCCCCAACAGATTCCAGTGAGCGACCCAGCCTCGTCACCGCCCGGTCAAACAGCAATTCGTCCTCCCCACTCTCGCGCCGCGGCCAATGAGATACTTCGCTTACCATCTGCAGCCAAACCGAGCGCTGCCCCTGCTTCATCCGATCTCTCAGCCGTGCGTAAAAATATCCATTCCTCGCCGATTCCAAATCGGGGAACGCCGGCTCGATCCGCAAGGCCCCTGTCGACTTCTTCAGAATTCCCAAATCCCGCATCGTGAACACGGTCAGATCTTCAGCCTGAAACCCAAAGTAGAGAAAAAGCAAAAACCCCGTGCACTCCGGACGCACCAGAGCCACCCATTCCTCGGGAGCGCAAGCCGAATAAAGCGATTCAACCTCACCCTCGTTCAGACAAATATCAACCAACTGGGCCTTCGCCTTGGAACGTCTCCCCCGCAGAGGGAGACCCACCGAGTCCATCATTCCCACCAACTCTTCCTTCGTCAGTCGGTGCAGCAATTCCGGCAGATCCCTCTTAAAGACGGGCCGGGCCCAACCGCGCTCCATCAGGTCCCGCAAAGCCTCTGACGGATCGCCGATCTCCTCATAATTCAGCGAACGAATCCGGAAAAACTCCCCCTTTCGGTTAACCATCCGCACAAGAACCGCCTGAGTCCGCCCCTCCATCGAACGGAACTCACGAATAAAGGCCCGATGCTCCTCCTCCATGAGCGGAGAACAATGCATCTCAAGAAATGCAAGCATCTCGAGAAAATGATCCCGGTAGTAGAACGGCTGGAGTTTCGGAAAAGCCACTCCTTTAAGTGCTCATAAGTTCACTGTTCCCGCAACTCAAATTCGATACTCGAAGCGATCGATATGACTCCCAAAAACGCCGGACAAAATAAGCCGAAAAGCCCCGCTGCTAGCCTCTTGCGCCCAAAATGAAGCATCCTCAAAATCTTAGAAAAACCTGCACGCTGCTCTCCAACTTCCTGCATAAAAAGAGGTTGGCTAAAATCCTGTTAAGATAAATTCGTAAATTTCCATAGACAAAGCGTCAAATGATTCGATATTTTACCCTCGATGAAAAAATCCCTACTTGCACTCGCAACAATTCTCACGGCCTTCGGCATGAACGCCCAAGCCCAAGAAGGACCAACTCGCGCAATCGAACTTTCCGTTTGGTCGCCAATCCAACTTGGAGACGCCACCGACAGCGTGAAAGGAGTTCGCTTGAACATCTTCTACGCGAAGAACGATGACCTCACCGGTCTGGACCTCGGCCTTTTCGGTCTTGGTTACAACACCGGCGACGTCAAAGGTGTCCAATTGAACTTCATCGGCAGTGTCGTCGAAGGTGACATGTCCGGTTGGCAAACCGGGATCTACACCCACACCAAGGGTGAGTTCCGCGGTCTGAAAGGCGGCCTCATTAACCTTCAGGGTGACGACTTCTACGGATGGCAAGCTGGCGCGATCACCCTCGCCGACGCAAAAGTTGCAGGTCTCCAAACGGGTCTCTTCAATAAAGCCGGTGACATGCGAGGCCTCCAGTTGGGCTTGGTGAACTACTCCGAAAAACTCTACGGGGTTCAAATCGGCCTGGCGAACATCAACGTCGAAGCAGATCCGCTCTACTTCTTCCCGTTCGTCAACGCTTCCTTCTAAGCTCAGGCGAAGCCAAATACTTTCCCAACCGTCGCCCTTCTCGGGCGGCGGTTTTTTATGCCCCTTCTGGCAACTTTCCCGTCACATCGTCAATCCATTGAGAGCAGCCCCTTTCTGCACGTTTCACCGTCGGACCAGAACCGGAGACATTTTGAAGACGAGCACGCCCCGATTACGGATCTCTTCGATGACATCTCTACGGGGGTCCCGGTAGCAGGGTTTAACATTTCGGCGTTGACACCCTTCCCGCCTTTCGGACTGATTACTGGTTTTCGGCGACATCGCGAAACGAGAACTTGGATCATTCCATCCTTCTAGTCTCCCTCCGAAACGTCCCCGCAATTGGATTTGTGCTCAACGAATCCCGAACCGGCACTCGAAAACGCCGAACCCACTGATCGAATAAATTCACCGGATGTCCGAATCCAAAGCTAACTCCAACGAGGTTGAAGTAGAGGGAGTCCTCGAAATCCTCAAAAACAAGACGGGCCAACTGTTGCAGCCGGCCTACAACGGCCGCCAACGCCCAGACGACCCTTTCGTTCCCAAAGAACTCATCCGCCGCTTCAAGCTGAAGCAAGGGAGCCACATCAAAGCCAAGGCGATCCACGACGGCCGTTTCCCGAACCCGAAAGTCCGCTTTATCGACGCCATTGACGGCGATACGATGGACGACCGGCGGAACCGATTCGCTTTCACCCAGCTGACCACCGTAACTCCGGACGAGAAAATCGCCCTCGAGTCTAAGGATGGCCGGATGACCACCCGGATCATGGACCTTTTTTGCCCCATTGGGAAAGGACAGCGCGGCCTCATTGTCGCCCCTCCCCGCACCGGGAAAACCACTTTGCTCAAGGATATTGCCGCTGGCGTTCAAGAGAATCATCCCGAGTGCCACCTCATGGTTCTTCTCTGTGATGAACGTCCTGAGGAGGTCACCGACTTCCGCCGCACCGTCGAAGCGGAACTCTACGCCTCCTCGAACGATGAGGAAATCTTCAACCACCTGCGCGTCGCCGAGCTCGCAATCGACCGGGCCAAGCGTCTGGTGGAAGTGGGCAAGGACGTCGTCCTTCTCGTCGATTCGCTGACCCGCATCTCCCGCGCCTACAATTCAGGCAAAGGCGGAGGTGGCCGGACCATGACGGGGGGGCTGGACATCCGCGCCCTCGAAAAACCCCGCCAACTCTTTTCCGCTGCCCGGAAAACGGAAGAAGCTGGAAGCCTGACGATTGTCGCTTCGGCTCTCATCCAAACCGGCAGCAAAATGGATGATCTCATCTTCCAGGAATTCAAAGGCACCGGTAACATGGAGATGGTTCTCGATCGCAAGGTCGCCGAACTGCGCATGTGGCCCGCCATCAACGTCAACGCCTCCGGCACCCGCCGCGAGGAACTTCTTCTCGCTCCGGATGTCTTGGAAAAAACTCAGTTTTTCCGGAGAGCCATCGCCAGCCTCAAACCCGAAGACGCGGCGGAGACCGTCCTCTCCCGGATGGGCAGAACCGATACAAACCAAGAATTTTTACGCTTGTTAAATCTTTAAACGAGCTTTTCCGGCAATCCCGTAGGATTCGGGGTTGCCATCCGAACGGAGAAAGCCCATGAAGGAAGGCTTTCGTCCCTCCGAAAACCTTCTTTTACACCGAGACCAACGCAGACCGAAGACCGAATGGAACATCCATTTGCCGAACAGTGCCAAGAACTGGCAAAATCAATCCTCTGGAATAACCTAGGGGCTATCAACGAGGACGGAACCCTCTCCCCACTGGACGCAGAAGCTTCTGTCGCCAATGAACCGGGCCACGCAGCGCTCGCGATCGGAGAATACTACCGCGCAACCGGGGAAACCCAGCTGGAGGAATTCGACCTGGTCGACCTCGCTGCCCGCACGGTGACCGCTCAGGTCTTCGACGAAGAACGCAACGAGAATGGACTGGCTTACGCCGGCCTCGGCCTCCTGTCCTTTGGCCCCGCCAAGGACCGCAACGCCGTCTGGTCACGCTTGGTCGACGAGACCCGTGAGGCCCTCGATCGCCAGATGCTCATGCGTTCCGAGTTCTCGGATCACCGTCAGGCCTGCAACATTGCCAAGGCCGTGACCCGCTTCAGCTTCGGCCTCACCAAGAAGGACGAAACCGGCAAGCTCATCGAGCGCTTCCTCGAGCAGATCAAGAGTAACAGCTCCAGTGGATTCTTCGACGACGCTGGCGGCGAAGGCATCGGAGGCACTTTCGACATTTACGGCATCCTCGCATTCGTGATGATCCGCCAATCCCTGCAGTTGCACGCCAACTTGCATCTCCGCGACCGCAAGCTTCCCAGCCTGCGCACCCATGCGGAGAAATATGTTAAGATGATGCCCGACCTCGTCCGCCAAGATGGACTCGGCTGGGCCTACGGTGAGAACATCGGCGCCTACGGCCAGATGCACTGCATCAGCATCATTCTTCAGGCTCTTCGTGACGACTGGATCGCTCCGGAGAAGAAGCCCGTCTATCTCGACGTCCTTCGCCGCCTCTTCCAATTCTTCTTCCAAACCTACGTGGATCAGGAGCAGGGCTTCCTCGTCATTCGTGACGAAGAGCGTTCGACCATTTCCCGGCACACCAGCCGCATGGCGAATTTCGACGCCGCCCGCTACCTCAGCCAGTGGTCCCGACTCGCCCGTGCGATCGGTGGCAACCTGGGAGACGCCCGTCCAGCCCCTGCAAAGTCCGGTGGCAAGTTCACCCTTTACCAGCGGGGACGCCGCGAAAACGGCCTCTTCAGCTACAGCGACGCCGCCTCCGGCCTACACTTCCAGATCCCGCTCGTCGGCAACCGTGGCCGAGCCAACTCCGACTCGCTGGCATTCCCGCACAGCCCCGGGATCTTCGACTGGCCCTGCGGACGCTACCTGCCAGTCATGGTCCCCGAACTCAACTTCGGCGGGCAACGGGTCGTCCCCTGCTACTACGGCAAGAGCTGCGTGACCGGTATTGGCCGCCGCAATTCCCTCTTCTTCTCTTACGAGCAACCCGACCTCATCACGGTCGAGGAAAAGATCATCCCGAACCTCGGCTCCTGCAAAGTGCGCTGGGAGTTCAACGGAACCAAGATCTCCAGTGAGTTCTCCTTTGAGGTAAAGACCCAGACTACGATCGACAGCATGCGTTACGTTCTGGCTGTCGGAATGCCTCACTCGCGTCATCGCGTCGGCACCTCTCTGAAGCTCGGTGAAGAAGGCCTCCGCCCGAACGTCCTCAAAGACGACTTCCAAGGCGAATGGCAGGAAAATGAGATCGTCGCCAACGACGCCGACTCCCGCACCTACTGGGGTCCCCTCTTCTACTTGCAGACAATCGCTCGCAACCATCCCCTCGTCCTCCGTCCTGGCCAAATTTATCGCTTCGCGATCGAATTCGACCCGGACCTGACGCTGGCCGATGCTTAGTGTCCGGATCATCCCCTGTCTCGACGTTGCCGCCGGCCGCGTGGTCAAGGGGGTGAAGTTCGAAGAACTCCGCGACGCGGGAGATCCCGTCGAATCCGCAAAGGCTTATGAGGCCCAAGGGGCCGACGAACTCGTCTTTCTCGACATTACCGCTTCCAGCGATGAGCGGGAGATCATGCTTCATGTCGTCGAGCGGACCGCGTCCGAATGCTTCATGCCCCTTACCGTGGGCGGAGGGTTGAGAACCGTCGAAAACATCCGCACCATGCTGAAGGCCGGTGCCGACAAGGTCAGCCTGAATACGGCTGCCATCCTCGACCCAGAGCTCATCCTCAAATCTTCGAAACGCTTCGGCAACCAGTGCATCGTCTTGGCCATCGACGCCAAGAAAGAGCCGGGAGAAAACCGCTGGCGCGTCTACACGCACGGCGGGCGCAAACCCACCGAACTCGACGCCGTGGAATGGGCCAAGAAAGCCGTCTCCCTGGGCGCCGGAGAAATCCTCCTGACCAGCATGGACCAGGACGGAATGAAAAACGGATACGACATCGAGCTCACCCGAGCCGTCAGTGAAGCGGTCGAAGTCCCGGTCATCGCCTCCGGCGGAGCCGGCAAGCTCGATCACCTCGCCGACGTCCTTGACCAAGGCAAGGCCAGCGCGGTCCTCGCCGCCTCCATTTTCCACTTCGGCACCTACTCGATTCCAGAAGCAAAAGCTTTTCTTCGCGAGCGTGGGATTCCCGTTCGCGAAATCTAAGACGAGCAGCACCGATCTTCCACAAAGGAAGGTCACAGACAAAACGTTGGTGTCCCCATCGTACCGTTCAGCTTCAGCAAAAGGATCCTGCCTCTCCGCCCACTACCGGAAACGTGCCCGGGATTAATCGACGAGATCCGTCGTGTTGCACTTGAACTCGCACTGGGAAGGAGTAGCTTCTTTCTTAGTGCCACGGCTCAAATTCTTCCTCCCCCTTTTTTTCGGTTCATCGTCATTTCCCGGGGAAAGCATGCTTAATCTTGAGGAAGAAGTATTCCGTATCCCTGAAGCCATAAGCGGTTCTTTTGATGACCTTGATCTTGTTGTTCATGCCCTCGAGCACGCTGGTGTTGAGTGGGTATTTGGCTGAGGCTATGATTCCACGGAGGTAGGGTCTGAGTTTATCAGCGAAGGCGAGCAGGGGTTTGATTTTGGACTCACGGCACATCCTCCACCATGTGCGCCAGCGTTTGAAGGCGCCCCAGATGCTTGAGCTTCGCCATAGTTCTTTGAGCTGTTCTTTCAGGACGTAGACTTGAGCCAAGGATTGGTTGGCATTCATCAGCTCTTCGAGCCTGACAAGTTCTTCTTCATTGAGGTTGTCCTTGTTCTTTAGAAGTAACCATCGGCTACGTTTGACCGCTCTGCGAGCCGACTTGTTCTGCCTTAGTTCATTGGCCTGATCCACGCGGACTCGGTCGATGACTTCACGGCCGTATTTGGCAACGACATGAAAAAGGTCGTAGACGACTTCCGCATTCGGGCAGTGCATCTTCACCTCCAGGTCAAAGGCGCTGTTCTGATCCATCGCGACCGCTTCGATTTGATCGCAGTGTTCGCCCAGTGATTCAAAGAAGGGGCGTATGGATTCGCGACTGCGCCCTTCACCGATCCAAAGCACTTGCCGAGTGTCCGCATCGGCTACGACGGAGGCGTAGCGGTGCCCCTTGTGCAATGCGAACTCATCCATGACCAGAGTTCTGAGCGAACCGTAATCGACTTCAGGCAACTCCCGAACCAACCTAGCTTTGTCAATGCGTTTGACGGTGTGCCAAGGCAA
>NZ_JACHVA010000041.1 GCF_014230055.1 Puniceicoccus vermicola
TATTCCATTTCCTGCAGCTTGTTCAGGTGCGTGCGCACCTGGAACTCGGTCCAGCCCGTGAAGCGGCGCACCTGGCGGCGGCTGAACAGGCACACGTCCGGGGTCACTTTTTCCTCGCGGCAACGACTGTCCACCATGTCCCGCAAGAGGATCAACAGCCTCCGCGTCTGCGGCGGAAGCTCGTCGAGCGAGCGGCCCAGCACTTCGTGGGCGATCCGGTTGGCCTCCTCGATATCGGAACGGGTCGCCTCGATATATTCCAAGCCGTCTTTCTCCTTCAGCGGCCTTTGGTGCTGGTGCAAAAGCGCGATCGTGCGGATCAGGGTCAGGTATTTCACATGATCGCGGCGCGTTCTCGTGCGGTCGCTTAGGAAGGTCAGTTGCTTGGCGAAGGGATTGACCACCGGGAGCGGCTTGAGCAGCCGCTGCGCGTTCTTGTGAACGCTCAAAATCCGGTCCCGCTCGACTTTGCGTTTGAGGCCCTCGAAGGTTTCGGCTTCGCGCTGCAGGTCGTGGATCGCTTTCGTCTGCTCTCTCGATTCATCCACGGTGAGGACGAGGCAACGGTTCAGTAATTCTTCGTCGATGTCCACCGCCGTGGTCGTCAGGAAGATCATCACCGGGCCTTCGACGTGGTATTCCTCCGTTTTCATGCGGCCTTGGTCGTCCTTGCCCGTGCTCGCGATCGTCAGTTCCCCTTCGCTTTGCAGGAGCTTGAGGGCGTAGCTCGCCTTCTCCGCTCCCTCTTCCTCGACGATGGCGAGGATTTTGTTCTTCAGGTTCGTCTCCCCGAGGTAGTAGAGGCTTTGGCCCGTCATCGCCGAGTATTTGACGCGCTCCTCTTCCGGAATGAAGGCCAGGATCGATTCCATGAGCGTCGATTTGCCCGCCGCGCTCGTGCTCTGCACGATCACCGCCAAGGGCCGATCCAGCTTCCGCGAGACGCAAGCCAGATACCCGGTCAGCTTGTTCGTCGATTCTCCGACGATCCCGCACGATTCGAAGTCGGCGAGGATGCGGTGCAAAAGGTCCGGGGACCGGAGGAGTTCCAGGGCCTCCGCTTGTTCCTCCTCGGTCATTTCCGGATGGGACGGCTGCGGCTCGGTCGCTGCCCGGATGCGCTCTTCCTGCACTTGTTCGAGGGCCAGCAGCAACTTGCCCAGGTCCCGCTTGATAAGGTCCGGTTCCAGCGTCGTCTCCGAGGCGGCCGCCCGGACGAACGCTTCCCGGTCCTTCGAGCGGTAAAAGTCCAGCGTGTCCAGGTGGAAGCGATCCTCGCAGACAAGGCGAAGGTTCACCTTGAGCACTTCGAGCGAGCCGTTCTTTTGCAGACCCCGGACCCGATACGAACGCGGGCCGAGGTCGAGCAGATAGTCTTCGCCAGAGAGTTTCAGCGCTGGGGAAGTCTCACGCGAAGACCCGAAGGCGCGAAGCTCGTCCTCCGAAGCATTTTTTCCTTTAGTAGCAATATCCTGCCCCACGGTCGCCGCGTCAGCGGCTAAGTTAGCAGCTAAAAGATTAGAAGAAGATGCGCGCGTATCTTGATCTTTGACACGGAAAGGGATTTCACCTTCTTGAGGGACGCAGTGACCAAGCCCTTTGCCACCTGTCGCGCCGTAGCCTTTTGGCGAAGGCGGAAGCCACTCGGCACCGGAGAGAACCGCCTTCAGGGACATTTCAGGTGGAGTGACTTTGAGCGCGTATTCGTTGGAATCCATCCCGGCAGGGAACTTGACCCGGAAGCATTCGATTCCGTGGGATTGGAGACGCTCCGCGTCCCGTTCCGAAGCCCGGTCCCCGGCTTTGTCCCGGTCGTAGGCCAGATAAATCTTCTGCGTCCGGTGCTTCCGGAAGGCTTCGAGGTGTTCGTCCGTAAAGCCTTCCGTTCCCCAGATGCAAGTTACATTCCGGAAGCCATTCACCCAAAAGGTCAGCGCATCGATGATGCTTTCGGTCAGGATGATCTCGGGGGATTTCAGGCACTCCGGGTTCCAGATTCCCGCATGGGGCCCGGGCAAGTAAAGGTGGTAGATGCCGCTCTTTTGACTGCCGACTTTGCGACCGTAGATTTCGCGAACCGCCCCGCCTTCGTCCATAACGGGGAACACCAGCGAGCCGTTAAAATGCTCGTGACCGCTCTCGCGGTAAATCCCCAGCCGCTGCAAGCGGGTGCGGATTTCCGCCCCGTCCTTGCGGTTCTTGTGCGGCAGGGTCAGGCCGAGCGTCCGGTCGGCGTAGCCGATCCGGAACCGCTCGATTGCCTCTTCGTTCCAGAGACCGCGCTTCTTCAGATAGTCGATGGCCGAAGGGTTTTCGTGAAGCCGCTTGGCGTAGTAGCCGAGCACTTGGTCGAAGAGCGTCTGGTCGTCCGCGTCGAACTCGACCGCAGGCGGCAGTTTCGGAACGGAGGACTTCCTCACCGGACCCGCGCTTTTGTAGAGCGAAGGATTCTTCGTGCGCAGCAGCTCGACGGCCTGGCGGAAGCTCACCCCGTCGTAATGCATCACGAAGTCGATCACGCTCCCGCCCTGCCCGCTGCTCATGCAGTGCCACAGGTTCTTCGCCGGGGTCACGATGAAGCTCGGCGTCTTCTCATCCGTGAACGGCGAGAGGCCCGCGAGGTCCTTGCTCCCGTGCTTTTTGAGCTCCACCCCCTTCGAGCGGACGAGGGCCGCGAGGTCCACGGAGCGTTTCAGGTCTTCGAGTTCGGTTTCGGGGATTCGTGGCATCAGCTTTTCCCTCCTTCATCGGCGCGCTCCTGGTTGCGGACCGCCTCCCGGACGCGCTCCAAGGTTCCACGGCCACGTTCGATCAGGTCGTCGAGTCCGTCGTCCCTCCATTCCCATTCGCCGATCTTGTCTTCAAGGACCCACTCCAAACAAAGCAGGTCCGCGTAGGTCAGCGGGTTTTCGTGGGTGATCGTCATTTGAACCTCCATTTTCTAAAAGTGCGTCAAGTTCGGAGTTGATAAATAAACTACGATACGTATTGTTACGTTTCGTATCTTTTATCAAGGCCTATTTCCAAAAAAATGAAAACTTCCGATATAATCGCCACTCATGAACCCGTTCCTTTCATGAGCGACGACCTTCTCGACCAACTTCGCAAGCGCATCATCGCCCGGCGAAAAGCCGCCGGACTGACCCAAGCCGAGGTCGCCGAACGCCTCGGACTCAAACTCGCCCGTTACGGCCATTACGAACGGGGCCTGCGCCGCGTTCCACTGACTCTCCTCCCCGATCTGGCCCAAGCCCTCGAATGCGAAGAAGGCGATCTACTCGGAATCGCCGCAACTAAAGCCTCCAAACGAGGTCCCTCCTCTCGCGCCGAACGGCTCGTGCAACGGCTCGGGACTCTCCCAAGAAAGAAACAAAGCGTGATCCTCGATATGGTCGAAGGGGCCATCGACAAGGCCTCCTAACCTCCGCCCCGCCATGCTCGAGACCTTCAAGGGATTTCTGCTTTTCATCGTCTTCCTCGTGCCCGGATTCATCTTCCGGATCGTCGAGGGACAGTTCGCCTATCTCGACAAGCGACTCGACTGGGGACGCTTCGCCCTTGGTCTGCTCGCCCGAAGCACTATCGTTTACGCCATCGTAGGACCGTGGATCTTCCACAGCTGGCAATCCGGATGGATCCGGTCCCATCCGGTCGCCTCCATTTACCTGTTCGCCTCACTGGCCCTGCTCCTGTCCGTGATCCTCGGGATTTTCGCAGGAATCGTCCGACAGAAAGAATGGTTGCGTAAATTCATCGAACGCTTCGACCTCAAGCCGTTCGAACAGCACGACATTCCCACCGCATGGGACCGCGTCTTCTCCAAGGCCGAACCCTCGTGGATCATCGTCACCTTCAAGGACCAAAGCCAGGTCACGGGCTGGTATGGCTCCGAATCCTATGTCTCCTCCGACCCGGACGAACGGGATCTGTTTATTTCCAGCACCGTGCGCACCAACGAAAAAGGCCAACTTGAGATTGCGGAGAACTCCGGCGGGGTTTATATTCGTATCGACGAAATCAAAACCATCGAGTTTATCGCAGAACCTTCCCTTTCCCATGAGCCAGACACAAACGACCCAGAAGCCTAAAACCGGAACCCCGGCAAAAGGACTGACCGCTTCCAACGAAGCACCCAGACAACGACGTTACATCTCCGAGGGCTACCGACCTTCGACCATCGTCCCGAGACCCAGCCGGGTCCCGGCTTCCGTCGTTTCAGCCGTCCGCGCAGGCTCAAAATGAGCGACTCGAAACATAATCCGGGAAAACCGGAAAAACTTGTTTCCGCAGCCAACGGCTACAGCCCGAGGCCGCAAAAGCCGTCCCATAATTTCGGCTACGCTCCTACCGCTCAAGCCGGACAGGCCCCAAGGCCTCCGGCCAGCCTTCCCTCCGCCGTCTCCAAGCCCTCGCCGCAGGCCAAGGGCAAATCCTCCTGATTTTTCTCTTTAGCCGCTCTTCGCCTTTCAGCGGCCCGGGGAGGCGGCACACTTGTCGCGAAGTAGCTCAAAGAGCGAAGACGGAAGATTGGGTGCCAGGCGCGAAGCGCGGGGCATGGCTTCCGGCCATTCTTCCGGCTTCGCCGGGTAATCCTCAAGCGTCGTAGATGGCCCGCTTGCCGGGCCGTGGGCGACGCGTCAGGCGTCGGAGTGGGATTTCCCAGCGCGGCGATGCGTAGCGAGCAACGCGCGGGGCAACCGCGCCACGGGTGGCGGGGGGAAGCTCCCAGAGCAAAGCGCAGCGTGCGGCCCTGGGGGCGCGTGGCGGGAGGCGACTAAGAAAAGATTTCTCTTGTCGGAGATATTTCAATACGGAGGCAAGCCCTGCGGATGGCCGTTGCCGCCGGGCGCGGGGTGCCGTTATGTTTTGGAGCATCGGAATCCGATGCGGAAGCTAACCCTCGGGCAAAGCGAC
>NZ_JACHVA010000042.1 GCF_014230055.1 Puniceicoccus vermicola
ACGACGCTTGAGGATTACCCGGCGAAGCCGGAAGAATGGCCGGAAGCCATGCCCCGCGCTTCGCGCCTGGCACCCAATCTTCCGTCTTCGCTCTTTGAGCTACTTCGCGACAAGTGTGCCGCCTCCCCGGGCCGCTGAAAGGCGAAGAGCGGCTAAAGAGAAAAATCAGGAGGATTTGCCCTTGGCCTGCGGCGAGGGCTTGGAGACGGCGGAGGGAAGGCTGGCCGGAGGCCTTGGGGCCTGTCCGGCTTGAGCGGTAGGAGCGTAGCCGAAATTATGGGACGGCTTTTGCGGCCTCGGGCTGTAGCCGTTGGCTGCGGAAACAAGTTTTTCCGGTTTTCCCGGATTATGTTTCGAGTCGCTCATTTTGAGCCTGCGCGGACGGCTGAAACGACGGAAGCCGGGACCCGGCTGGGTCTCGGGACGATGGTCGAAGGTCGGTAGCCCTCGGAGATGTAACGTCGTTGTCTGGGTGCTTCGTTGGAAGCGGTCAGTCCTTTTGCCGGGGTTCCGGTTTTAGGCTTCTGGGTCGTTTGTGTCTGGCTCATGGGAAAGGGAAGGTTCTGCGATAAACTCGATGGTTTTGATTTCGTCGATACGAATATAAACCCCGCCGGAGTTCTCCGCAATCTCAAGTTGGCCTTTTTCGTTGGTGCGCACGGTGCTGGAAATAAACAGATCCCGTTCGTCCGGGTCGGAGGAGACATAGGATTCGGAGCCATACCAGCCCGTGACCTGGCTTTGGTCCTTGAAGGTGACGATGATCCACGAGGGTTCGGCCTTGGAGAAGACGCGGTCCCATGCGGTGGGAATGTCGTGCTGTTCGAACGGCTTGAGGTCGAAGCGTTCGATGAATTTACGCAACCATTCTTTCTGTCGGACGATTCCTGCGAAAATCCCGAGGATCACGGACAGGAGCAGGGCCAGTGAGGCGAACAGGTAAATGGAGGCGACCGGATGGGACCGGATCCATCCGGATTGCCAGCTGTGGAAGATCCACGGTCCTACGATGGCGTAAACGATAGTGCTTCGGGCGAGCAGACCAAGGGCGAAGCGTCCCCAGTCGAGTCGCTTGTCGAGATAGGCGAACTGTCCCTCGACGATCCGGAAGATGAATCCGGGCACGAGGAAGACGATGAAAAGCAGAAATCCCTTGAAGGTCTCGAGCATGGCGGGGCGGAGGTTAGGAGGCCTTGTCGATGGCCCCTTCGACCATATCGAGGATCACGCTTTGTTTCTTTCTTGGGAGAGTCCCGAGCCGTTGCACGAGCCGTTCGGCGCGAGAGGAGGGACCTCGTTTGGAGGCTTTAGTTGCGGCGATTCCGAGTAGATCGCCTTCTTCGCATTCGAGGGCTTGGGCCAGATCGGGGAGGAGAGTCAGTGGAACGCGGCGCAGGCCCCGTTCGTAATGGCCGTAACGGGCGAGTTTGAGTCCGAGGCGTTCGGCGACCTCGGCTTGGGTCAGTCCGGCGGCTTTTCGCCGGGCGATGATGCGCTTGCGAAGTTGGTCGAGAAGGTCGTCGCTCATGAAAGGAACGGGTTCATGAGTGGCGATTATATCGGAAGTTTTCATTTTTTTGGAAATAGGCCTTGATAAAAGATACGAAACGTAACAATACGTATCGTAGTTTATTTATCAACTCCGAACTTGACGCACTTTTAGAAAATGGAGGTTCAAATGACGATCACCCACGAAAACCCGCTGACCTACGCGGACCTGCTTTGTTTGGAGTGGGTCCTTGAAGACAAGATCGGCGAATGGGAATGGAGGGACGACGGACTCGACGACCTGATCGAACGTGGCCGTGGAACCTTGGAGCGCGTCCGGGAGGCGGTCCGCAACCAGGAGCGCGCCGATGAAGGAGGGAAAAGCTGATGCCACGAATCCCCGAAACCGAACTCGAAGACCTGAAACGCTCCGTGGACCTCGCGGCCCTCGTCCGCTCGAAGGGGGTGGAGCTCAAAAAGCACGGGAGCAAGGACCTCGCGGGCCTCTCGCCGTTCACGGATGAGAAGACGCCGAGCTTCATCGTGACCCCGGCGAAGAACCTGTGGCACTGCATGAGCAGCGGGCAGGGCGGGAGCGTGATCGACTTCGTGATGCATTACGACGGGGTGAGCTTCCGCCAGGCCGTCGAGCTGCTGCGCACGAAGAATCCTTCGCTCTACAAAAGCGCGGGTCCGGTGAGGAAGTCCTCCGTTCCGAAACTGCCGCCTGCGGTCGAGTTCGACGCGGACGACCAGACGCTCTTCGACCAAGTGCTCGGCTACTACGCCAAGCGGCTTCACGAAAACCCTTCGGCCATCGACTATCTGAAGAAGCGCGGTCTCTGGAACGAAGAGGCAATCGAGCGGTTCCGGATCGGCTACGCCGACCGGACGCTCGGCCTGACCCTGCCGCACAAGAACCGCAAGGACGGGGCGGAAATCCGCACCCGCTTGCAGCGGCTGGGGATTTACCGCGAGAGCGGTCACGAGCATTTTAACGGCTCGCTGGTGTTCCCCGTTATGGACGAAGGCGGGGCGGTTCGCGAAATCTACGGTCGCAAAGTCGGCAGTCAAAAGAGCGGCATCTACCACCTTTACTTGCCCGGGCCCCATGCGGGAATCTGGAACCCGGAGTGCCTGAAATCCCCCGAGATCATCCTGACCGAAAGCATCATCGATGCGCTGACCTTTTGGGTGAATGGCTTCCGGAATGTAACTTGCATCTGGGGAACGGAAGGCTTTACGGACGAACACCTCGAAGCCTTCCGGAAGCACCGGACGCAGAAGATTTATCTGGCCTACGACCGGGACAAAGCCGGGGACCGGGCTTCGGAACGGGACGCGGAGCGTCTCCAATCCCACGGAATCGAATGCTTCCGGGTCAAGTTCCCTGCCGGGATGGATTCCAACGAATACGCGCTCAAAGTCACTCCACCTGAAATGTCCCTGAAGGCGGTTCTCTCCGGTGCCGAGTGGCTTCCGCCTTCGCCAAAAGGCTACGGCGCGACAGGTGGCAAAGGGCTTGGTCACTGCGTCCCTCAAGAAGGTGAAATCCCTTTCCGTGTCAAAGATCAAGATACGCGCGCATCTTCTTCTAATCTTTTAGCTGCTAACTTAGCCGCTGACGCGGCGACCGTGGGGCAGGATATTGCTACTAAAGGAAAAAATGCTTCGGAGGACGAGCTTCGCGCCTTCGGGTCTTCGCGTGAGACTTCCCCAGCGCTGAAACTCTCTGGCGAAGACTATCTGCTCGACCTCGGCCCGCGTTCGTATCGGGTCCGGGGTCTGCAAAAGAACGGCTCGCTCGAAGTGCTCAAGGTGAACCTTCGCCTTGTCTGCGAGGATCGCTTCCACCTGGACACGCTGGACTTTTACCGCTCGAAGGACCGGGAAGCGTTCGTCCGGGCGGCCGCCTCGGAGACGACGCTGGAACCGGACCTTATCAAGCGGGACCTGGGCAAGTTGCTGCTGGCCCTCGAACAAGTGCAGGAAGAGCGCATCCGGGCAGCGACCGAGCCGCAGCCGTCCCATCCGGAAATGACCGAGGAGGAACAAGCGGAGGCCCTGGAACTCCTCCGGTCCCCGGACCTTTTGCACCGCATCCTCGCCGACTTCGAATCGTGCGGGATCGTCGGAGAATCGACGAACAAGCTGACCGGGTATCTGGCTTGCGTCTCGCGGAAGCTGGATCGGCCCTTGGCGGTGATCGTGCAGAGCACGAGCGCGGCGGGCAAATCGACGCTCATGGAATCGATCCTGGCCTTCATTCCGGAAGAGGAGCGCGTCAAATACTCGGCGATGACGGGCCAAAGCCTCTACTACCTCGGGGAGACGAACCTGAAGAACAAAATCCTCGCCATCGTCGAGGAAGAGGGAGCGGAGAAGGCGAGCTACGCCCTCAAGCTCCTGCAAAGCGAAGGGGAACTGACGATCGCGAGCACGGGCAAGGACGACCAAGGCCGCATGAAAACGGAGGAATACCACGTCGAAGGCCCGGTGATGATCTTCCTGACGACCACGGCGGTGGACATCGACGAAGAATTACTGAACCGTTGCCTCGTCCTCACCGTGGATGAATCGAGAGAGCAGACGAAAGCGATCCACGACCTGCAGCGCGAAGCCGAAACCTTCGAGGGCCTCAAACGCAAAGTCGAGCGGGACCGGATTTTGAGCGTTCACAAGAACGCGCAGCGGCTGCTCAAGCCGCTCCCGGTGGTCAATCCCTTCGCCAAGCAACTGACCTTCCTAAGCGACCGCACGAGAACGCGCCGCGATCATGTGAAATACCTGACCCTGATCCGCACGATCGCGCTTTTGCACCAGCACCAAAGGCCGCTGAAGGAGAAAGACGGCTTGGAATATATCGAGGCGACCCGTTCCGATATCGAGGAGGCCAACCGGATCGCCCACGAAGTGCTGGGCCGCTCGCTCGACGAGCTTCCGCCGCAGACGCGGAGGCTGTTGATCCTCTTGCGGGACATGGTGGACAGTCGTTGCCGCGAGGAAAAAGTGACCCCGGACGTGTGCCTGTTCAGCCGCCGCCAGGTGCGCCGCTTCACGGGCTGGACCGAGTTCCAGGTGCGCACGCACCTGAACAAGCTGCAGGAAATGGAATATGTCCTCCCGCACTACGGCGGACGCGGGCAGAGCTTCCTTTACGAGCTTCTTTTCCACGGCGAGGACGACGGAAAACCGCAGATGTGTGGCTTGCTCGATGTGACTACGACGCCAACTTCGAGCATTGAAAACGGAAGTTCGAGCACGGAAAAGGCAGGTTCGAGTATCCAACGAGCATCCAACGAGCACGGTTCGAGCATAGGCCAAAACGGCTCCCAGCCCGCCAAACACGGGCCTTCCGGGCTGAACGGCCACAAATCCGGCGAAAACGCACAAGAGGGGGCCGAAAACCGCAAGGCGTCGTAACGTAGCCATGGCGGGACGAATGAAAGGCCTCCAACGCGCCCGATTGCTCCGTGGCAAGCGGCAATCCTCGGGAGGCCGTCCCGGTCCCGGAACGACTCCCGACCGACTCGACCCCCGGACGATGGTGGGCCAGTTGGACCGCTGGCTGGAGTGGCGACTGGCGCGGGGCTACTCGCCGCGCACGACCCGCACGCACGACTTCAACATGGCCCTCTTCCTCGACTGGGCGCGGGAGCGCGACCTGATTTACCCGGAGCAAATCACCCGCTCGATTCTGGAATCCTACCAGCTGTATCTTTACCGCTACCGCAAGCCAGACGGCAAGCCGCTGGGGACGGGGACCCAGCACGGCCGCTTGCAACTGCTCAAGACCTTCTTCTCGTGGCTGTGCCGCGAACGGATCCTCGAAGCCAACCCAGCTTCCGAACTGGAACTGCCGCGCCCGGTGTCCTCGGCCCTGCCGCGCGGCCTCTCCCGCGATGAAATCGCCTCTCTCCTGGCCGTGCCCGACGTGCGCGATCCGCTCGGAGTGCGCGACCGGGCCATATTGGAAACCCTCTACGCCACCGGGATGCGACGCCGGGAGTTGGCCATGCTCGACCTCGGCGACCTCGACCGGGCCGAAGGCCTGATCCACGTGCGCCACGGCAAAGGCGGTAAGGCCCGCTTCGTTCCGGTCGGACAACGCGCCGGGCAATGGCTGGGGCGCTACCTCGAACGGTGCCGGGAATCCCTCCTCGTGTCCGTAGGCGAACCCGCTCTCTTTCTGACCGGCTACGGCGAACGCTTCAGCCCGAACTCGCTCGGCAACCTCGTGCGCAAACACCTTGTGGCCGCCGGGATCGACAAACCCGGCTGCTGCCACCTCCTGCGCCACAGCTGCGCCACCCACATGCACGAGAACGGGGCGGACATCCGCTACGTCCAGCAAATGCTCGGCCACGCCAAACTCGACACCACGCAAGTTTACACCCACGTCACGCTCTCGGCTCTCCGTGCCGTCCACGGCAAAACGCATCCCTCCTGCGGGGAACGGATCGTCGAAGCGGAGCGGTAAGGCTTGCGGCCATGGCCGCAGGTCTTTTTTCTTAGCCGCCAGAATGCGTCTTACATGGCTTCAGCTGCTGGTTCTGACCACTGCAATGGTGGTCTCGCCCCTGTCGCTGTCCGCCTTGACCGATTCCTGGGGCTTCGAGCTGCCCGAGGAGTCGCAAACCCATCGGCAAACCGAAATTGCAGAGAGTGCCGAACCGGCCTCCGAAGAAGCCGTCGATGCGTCGGAGTGGGGCGGCTGGGGCCTGAAAACCGCGTCGGGAGATTTTTTTGGGGAGACCCCCGAATACGCCGGGCACGATTGGCCGCAAACCCAGCAACCGCGCCGGGAAAACGGCGATCGCAGCTACGACACCGCGTCGGATGTGCGCAATGGCCCAAATGTTTATACCTATGTTGTTCAGAACCCATGGACCTTCTTCGATCCGCATGGGCTGAAGTTTAACGACAATACGTTCGATTCGGAAAAGGATCGAATGAGGTATTATGAAGACGTCAAAGATGAGAGCAGTATTGATTCCGAATGGTTCAACGGGTTGGGGGATACTGATGAAGAGCGAATTACGGCGTATAATTCGAGGGTGGATAAGTTTAATTCGGAACTGGAAAAACTTCGTTCGACTCCCTTTGGATCAGCCCAATATGAATATCTGAAAAGTCATAAGGAAACTTTTACACTTCAGTTTGGGTATGGATCTGATGGAAAAGGGTCTGATCGTAGTTTCGTAAGTGGATTAGCCTATACAATTGCTGGAATGGATTCGTTTGGCACGCAATCCCACGAATTTACCCACCTCATTCAAAATGTTGCGAACACGGGTGAAAGTTCCAATGGTGTTTCAAAGAACCCAGCTTTAGATTTTATCTTGTCTGGAATTTACTCAGAAAATGAAGATTGGGATGCTTTAATTCGTGATAGAAGGCCACTGTGGAAAGAGGCTCAATCGCAAAGATCTAGGAATATCGTTGAAACAGAATACGAATTGATTACGAATCCACCCGGTCCTTTAGGGATTGATGGAAGAACTTTTTCCCCGTATAGTCTTGGACCAGTGAAAGCCCGGGCATATGGTTCTTTATATACTCTTTCTCCGGGATTGAAAAACATGGGGACTACCTCATATTCTGATGGAAAATCTGAGAATGATAGATACGACTTTAATGATGCGGTAGGGACAAGGTATGATTTTTCTGATGCAATAAGAATATCTAGGAATCAGCAGTTCGATAAAAACCCATGAAAAGTATTTTTTTTAGATTTAATAAAGTCCTTGTTCTTTTCGCTGCAGTGAAATTCTCTTCGTTCTTTTATCCGGGGGAAATGACTTGTTATGCATCGAAATCTTTGGATTATGATCGGTCTAATCGGTCTAATGAAGAAACCGATTTTGTTCACATTGCTCCAATTTCATGGGAAAGTCTATCTACTGAAAAAAGTATAGATATTATTGATGTTTTAGTTGATGAAAAAGATTTTACAGTTATAAATGATTTTTATCTATTTATGGTTTTTTCAGAGAAGTATAAAAAAGTATTCGATCCCGTATTAAATAAAAAGATTTCTTTGAGTTTTTCTGGTGGTTCGTTTAATGACCTGATTCAGAATTTTAAGAATAGCACGAACTCGTCTGTTTCAGTTGCTTGGTCGGATAGGAAAATTTCGTTTTTCCCAACAGGCTATTCCGACCAACAAATCTTACTCAGGAGTATCCTTTTTGAAGTCGAAGAAAAAAAAGAAGTATCGGGCGTTCCTGTAGGTTTTCTTTTTGAACTAATGAATCGGCGATGCAAGGAAAAGAGATTTGAGATTCGAATACGGCTTGAATCTGACGATCCAGAAAGATTGAAAGAATCCTTGCTGGAAACGAGTGAGTTAATGGTGGGGGACACTGTTACTGTCGTAGACTGTCTCTCGATGTTAAAGTATCAGTTTTCCTTAGAAGTGGATTTGTCAGAAGATGGCGACATCTGGCTTCGAGACACAGGCAAAAAATGACAGATGGCACCAAAAAGACGTTAGGTCTTGAATATTGACAGGGACACCAAAAAGACGTCACGTCTTGATCTTTGACAAATCCCTCCCACACGCTCCGAAAACCCGAATGTCCCCGGCCACCGGATACGGATCGGCGCGTCTCGCCCGCCCCCCGAATCACCCCCTGCCTTCCCCGTCCGGCCCTTTGGATTTTGGGGAGGGTCCGCGTCTTTCGCACAACACCTTTATGTCCAATCCCGAAAGGGGTCGAAAGGGGTCGAACGCAAAATATAAAGATTTATGGAAAGGGGTCGAAAGGGGTCGAACGCAAAATATAAAGATTTATGGGGATACCAGAAACACGTCACGTCTTGATCTTTGCCAACTCCCACACGCTCCGAGAACCCGAATGTCCCCGGCCACCGGATACGAATCGGCGCGTCTCGACCGCCCCCCCCGAATCACCCCCTGCCTTCCCCGTCCGGCCCTTTGGATTTTTGGGAGGGTCCGCGTCTTTCGCACAACAACTTTATGTCCAATCCCGCCTGACTCCTTCCTGGCACTCGCAGGCTTCGTTCGGAAGGGGCGGGTTTTGACATAAAGTGGTGTTGTGCGAGTTCGCGGACGGAAGTGGGGGCCGGGCCGGGGAAGGCAGGGGGTGATTCGGGGGGCTCCGTTGTCTTCGATTCGGAGACTCCCCGGCCTCGCGGCAATGTTCCCTCCAGGGCTTCGCCCTTGCGCGCTCCTTCGTCGCTTTGCCCGAGGGTTAGCTTCCGCATCGGATTCCGATGCTCCAAAACATAACGGCACCCCGCGCCCGGCGGCAACGGCCATCCGCAGGGCTTGCCTCCGTATTGAAATATCTCCGACAAGAGAAATCTTTTCTTAGTCGCCTCCCGCCACGCGCCCCCAGGGCCGCACGCTGCGCTTTGCTCTGGGAGCTTCCCCCCGCCACCCGTGGCGCGGTTGCCCCGCGCGTTGCTCGCTACGCATCGCCGCGCTGGGAAATCCCACTCCGACGCCTGACGCGTCGCCCACGGCCCGGCAAGCGGGCCATCTACGACGCTTGAGGATTACCCGGCGAAGCCGGAAGAATGGCCGGAAGCCATGCCCCGCGCTTCGCGCCTGGCACCCAATCTTCCGTCTTCGCTCTT
>NZ_JACHVA010000043.1 GCF_014230055.1 Puniceicoccus vermicola
ACGACGCTTGAGGATTACCCGGCGAAGCCGGAAGAATGGCCGGAAGCCATGCCCCGCGCTTCGCGCCTGGCACCCAATCTTCCGTCTTCGCTCTTTGAGCTACTTCGCGACAAGTGTGCCGCCTCCCCGGGCCGCTGAAAGGCGAAGAGCGGCTAAAGAGAAAAATCAGGAGGATTTGCCCTTGGCCTGCGGCGAGGGCTTGGAGACGGCGGAGGGAAGGCTGGCCGGAGGCCTTGGGGCCTGTCCGGCTTGAGCGGTAGGAGCGTAGCCGAAATTATGGGACGGCTTTTGCGGCCTCGGGCTGTAGCCGTTGGCTGCGGAAACAAGTTTTTCCGGTTTTCCCGGATTATGTTTCGAGTCGCTCATTTTGAGCCTGCGCGGACGGCTGAAACGACGGAAGCCGGGACCCGGCTGGGTCTCGGGACGATGGTCGAAGGTCGGTAGCCCTCGGAGATGTAACGTCGTTGTCTGGGTGCTTCGTTGGAAGCGGTCAGTCCTTTTGCCGGGGTTCCGGTTTTAGGCTTCTGGGTCGTTTGTGTCTGGCTCATGGGAAAGGGAAGGTTCTGCGATAAACTCGATGGTTTTGATTTCGTCGATACGAATATAAACCCCGCCGGAGTTCTCCGCAATCTCAAGTTGGCCTTTTTCGTTGGTGCGCACGGTGCTGGAAATAAACAGATCCCGTTCGTCCGGGTCGGAGGAGACATAGGATTCGGAGCCATACCAGCCCGTGACCTGGCTTTGGTCCTTGAAGGTGACGATGATCCACGAGGGTTCGGCCTTGGAGAAGACGCGGTCCCATGCGGTGGGAATGTCGTGCTGTTCGAACGGCTTGAGGTCGAAGCGTTCGATGAATTTACGCAACCATTCTTTCTGTCGGACGATTCCTGCGAAAATCCCGAGGATCACGGACAGGAGCAGGGCCAGTGAGGCGAACAGGTAAATGGAGGCGACCGGATGGGACCGGATCCATCCGGATTGCCAGCTGTGGAAGATCCACGGTCCTACGATGGCGTAAACGATAGTGCTTCGGGCGAGCAGACCAAGGGCGAAGCGTCCCCAGTCGAGTCGCTTGTCGAGATAGGCGAACTGTCCCTCGACGATCCGGAAGATGAATCCGGGCACGAGGAAGACGATGAAAAGCAGAAATCCCTTGAAGGTCTCGAGCATGGCGGGGCGGAGGTTAGGAGGCCTTGTCGATGGCCCCTTCGACCATATCGAGGATCACGCTTTGTTTCTTTCTTGGGAGAGTCCCGAGCCGTTGCACGAGCCGTTCGGCGCGAGAGGAGGGACCTCGTTTGGAGGCTTTAGTTGCGGCGATTCCGAGTAGATCGCCTTCTTCGCATTCGAGGGCTTGGGCCAGATCGGGGAGGAGAGTCAGTGGAACGCGGCGCAGGCCCCGTTCGTAATGGCCGTAACGGGCGAGTTTGAGTCCGAGGCGTTCGGCGACCTCGGCTTGGGTCAGTCCGGCGGCTTTTCGCCGGGCGATGATGCGCTTGCGAAGTTGGTCGAGAAGGTCGTCGCTCATGAAAGGAACGGGTTCATGAGTGGCGATTATATCGGAAGTTTTCATTTTTTTGGAAATAGGCCTTGATAAAAGATACGAAACGTAACAATACGTATCGTAGTTTATTTATCAACTCCGAACTTGACGCACTTTTAGAAAATGGAGGTTCAAATGACGATCACCCACGAAAACCCGCTGACCTACGCGGACCTGCTTTGTTTGGAGTGGGTCCTTGAAGACAAGATCGGCGAATGGGAATGGAGGGACGACGGACTCGACGACCTGATCGAACGTGGCCGTGGAACCTTGGAGCGCGTCCGGGAGGCGGTCCGCAACCAGGAGCGCGCCGATGAAGGAGGGAAAAGCTGATGCCACGAATCCCCGAAACCGAACTCGAAGACCTGAAACGCTCCGTGGACCTCGCGGCCCTCGTCCGCTCGAAGGGGGTGGAGCTCAAAAAGCACGGGAGCAAGGACCTCGCGGGCCTCTCGCCGTTCACGGATGAGAAGACGCCGAGCTTCATCGTGACCCCGGCGAAGAACCTGTGGCACTGCATGAGCAGCGGGCAGGGCGGGAGCGTGATCGACTTCGTGATGCATTACGACGGGGTGAGCTTCCGCCAGGCCGTCGAGCTGCTGCGCACGAAGAATCCTTCGCTCTACAAAAGCGCGGGTCCGGTGAGGAAGTCCTCCGTTCCGAAACTGCCGCCTGCGGTCGAGTTCGACGCGGACGACCAGACGCTCTTCGACCAAGTGCTCGGCTACTACGCCAAGCGGCTTCACGAAAACCCTTCGGCCATCGACTATCTGAAGAAGCGCGGTCTCTGGAACGAAGAGGCAATCGAGCGGTTCCGGATCGGCTACGCCGACCGGACGCTCGGCCTGACCCTGCCGCACAAGAACCGCAAGGACGGGGCGGAAATCCGCACCCGCTTGCAGCGGCTGGGGATTTACCGCGAGAGCGGTCACGAGCATTTTAACGGCTCGCTGGTGTTCCCCGTTATGGACGAAGGCGGGGCGGTTCGCGAAATCTACGGTCGCAAAGTCGGCAGTCAAAAGAGCGGCATCTACCACCTTTACTTGCCCGGGCCCCATGCGGGAATCTGGAACCCGGAGTGCCTGAAATCCCCCGAGATCATCCTGACCGAAAGCATCATCGATGCGCTGACCTTTTGGGTGAATGGCTTCCGGAATGTAACTTGCATCTGGGGAACGGAAGGCTTTACGGACGAACACCTCGAAGCCTTCCGGAAGCACCGGACGCAGAAGATTTATCTGGCCTACGACCGGGACAAAGCCGGGGACCGGGCTTCGGAACGGGACGCGGAGCGTCTCCAATCCCACGGAATCGAATGCTTCCGGGTCAAGTTCCCTGCCGGGATGGATTCCAACGAATACGCGCTCAAAGTCACTCCACCTGAAATGTCCCTGAAGGCGGTTCTCTCCGGTGCCGAGTGGCTTCCGCCTTCGCCAAAAGGCTACGGCGCGACAGGTGGCAAAGGGCTTGGTCACTGCGTCCCTCAAGAAGGTGAAATCCCTTTCCGTGTCAAAGATCAAGATACGCGCGCATCTTCTTCTAATCTTTTAGCTGCTAACTTAGCCGCTGACGCGGCGACCGTGGGGCAGGATATTGCTACTAAAGGAAAAAATGCTTCGGAGGACGAGCTTCGCGCCTTCGGGTCTTCGCGTGAGACTTCCCCAGCGCTGAAACTCTCTGGCGAAGACTATCTGCTCGACCTCGGCCCGCGTTCGTATCGGGTCCGGGGTCTGCAAAAGAACGGCTCGCTCGAAGTGCTCAAGGTGAACCTTCGCCTTGTCTGCGAGGATCGCTTCCACCTGGACACGCTGGACTTTTACCGCTCGAAGGACCGGGAAGCGTTCGTCCGGGCGGCCGCCTCGGAGACGACGCTGGAACCGGACCTTATCAAGCGGGACCTGGGCAAGTTGCTGCTGGCCCTCGAACAAGTGCAGGAAGAGCGCATCCGGGCAGCGACCGAGCCGCAGCCGTCCCATCCGGAAATGACCGAGGAGGAACAAGCGGAGGCCCTGGAACTCCTCCGGTCCCCGGACCTTTTGCACCGCATCCTCGCCGACTTCGAATCGTGCGGGATCGTCGGAGAATCGACGAACAAGCTGACCGGGTATCTGGCTTGCGTCTCGCGGAAGCTGGATCGGCCCTTGGCGGTGATCGTGCAGAGCACGAGCGCGGCGGGCAAATCGACGCTCATGGAATCGATCCTGGCCTTCATTCCGGAAGAGGAGCGCGTCAAATACTCGGCGATGACGGGCCAAAGCCTCTACTACCTCGGGGAGACGAACCTGAAGAACAAAATCCTCGCCATCGTCGAGGAAGAGGGAGCGGAGAAGGCGAGCTACGCCCTCAAGCTCCTGCAAAGCGAAGGGGAACTGACGATCGCGAGCACGGGCAAGGACGACCAAGGCCGCATGAAAACGGAGGAATACCACGTCGAAGGCCCGGTGATGATCTTCCTGACGACCACGGCGGTGGACATCGACGAAGAATTACTGAACCGTTGCCTCGTCCTCACCGTGGATGAATCGAGAGAGCAGACGAAAGCGATCCACGACCTGCAGCGCGAAGCCGAAACCTTCGAGGGCCTCAAACGCAAAGTCGAGCGGGACCGGATTTTGAGCGTTCACAAGAACGCGCAGCGGCTGCTCAAGCCGCTCCCGGTGGTCAATCCCTTCGCCAAGCAACTGACCTTCCTAAGCGACCGCACGAGAACGCGCCGCGATCATGTGAAATACCTGACCCTGATCCGCACGATCGCGCTTTTGCACCAGCACCAAAGGCCGCTGAAGGAGAAAGACGGCTTGGAATATATCGAGGCGACCCGTTCCGATATCGAGGAGGCCAACCGGATCGCCCACGAAGTGCTGGGCCGCTCGCTCGACGAGCTTCCGCCGCAGACGCGGAGGCTGTTGATCCTCTTGCGGGACATGGTGGACAGTCGTTGCCGCGAGGAAAAAGTGACCCCGGACGTGTGCCTGTTCAGCCGCCGCCAGGTGCGCCGCTTCACGGGCTGGACCGAGTTCCAGGTGCGCACGCACCTGAACAAGCTGCAGGAAATGGAATACATCCTCCCGCACTACGGCGGACGCGGGCAGAGCTTCGTCTACGAACTGCTGTTCAACGGCGAGGACGACGGGCGGCCGCAAATGTGCGGCTTGCTGGATATGACTACGACGAAAACTTCGAGCATTGAAAACAATGGTTCGAGCATGAAAGAGGCAGGTTCGAGTATCCAACGAGCATCCAACGAGCACGGTTCGAGCATCTGGAAAAACGGCTCCAAGCCCAGCAACCAAGGGCCTTCCGGGCGAAATGGCCACCAGCCCGGCGAAAACGCACAAGAGGGGGCCGAAAACCGCAAGGCGTCGTAACGGCATCTGGTGCCGCAGCGATAGCGAAAGAGAGCGATGGGAACCGGACGGATGAAAGGCTTCGAACGGGCGCGGTTGCTTCGGGGCAAGCGGAAAGCCTCGGGAGGGCGTCCCCGTTGTGGCCCGGGCCCGGACCGTTCCGACGTCCGGACGATGGCGAGCCAGTTGGAGCGTTGGCTGGAATGGCGACTGGCGCGGGGCTACTCGCCGCGGACGACCCGCACGCACGGCTTCAACATGGCGCTCTTCCTGGAATGGGCGAGGGAGAGGGATCTGGTTTACCCGGAGCAAATCACCCGCTCGATTCTGGAATCGTATCAGCTGTATCTCTACCGCTACCGCAAGGCCGACGGGAAGCCGCTGGGAGCGGGCACCCAGCACGGACGCTTGCAACTGCTCAAGACCTTTTTCTCGTGGCTGTGCCGGGAGCGTCTTCTCGAAGCCAATCCGGCCTCCGAACTGGAATTGCCCCGCCCGGTATCGACGGCCCTGCCGCGCGGCCTCTCCCGCGAGGAAATCGCCTCTCTCCTGGCCGTGCCCGACATCCGCGACCCGCTGGGAGTGCGTGACCGGGCCATCCTCGAAACCCTCTATGCCACCGGAATGCGTCGCCGGGAGCTGGTCATGCTCGACCTCGGCGACCTGGACCGCAACGAAGGCCTGATCCACATCCGTCACGGCAAAGGCGGCAAGGCCCGCTTCGTGCCCGTGGGAAGCCGGGCCGGGCAATGGCTGGAGACCTACCTCGAAGGATGCCGGGAAAGGCTGCTGGGGTCCGTGGGCGAGCAAGCCCTGTTCCTGACCGGCTACGGGGAACGCTTCAGCCCGAACTCCCTGGGCAACCTGGTGCGGCAATATCTCAAGGCGGCCGGAATCGACAAACCCGGCTGTTGCCACCTCCTGCGCCACAGCTGCGCCACCCACATGCACGAGAACGGGGCCGATATCCGCTACGTCCAGCAAATGCTCGGCCATGCCAAACTCGACACCACGCAGGTTTACACCCACGTCACCTTGTCCGCCCTGCGGGCCGTCCACGGCAAGACGCATCCCTCTTGCGGGGAGAGGATCACCGGAGAAGAGCGGTAAGGCTTGCGGCCCTGGGCGGCTTGCTTTTTTCTTAGTCGCCAGAATGCGCCTGATCCGGTTCCAGTTGTGGTTGACGACCGCCCTTGCGGCGGTCCTGCCGTCTCTGGCCTCGGCCTCCCTCAATGCGTGGAGCCAGGGATGGCCCGAGGAACCGCAAATCCGGCAGAAAGCCGAGGTTCCTGAAGCCTCCGAAGCGTTCCGCAAAGAAGCCGAAAAGGAAGCCTCCGAAGCCTCGGAGTGGGGCGGCTGGGGGCTAAAAACCGCGTCGGGCGATTTTTTTGAGGAGACACCCGAATACGCCGGGCACGATTGGCCGCAAACCCAGCAACCGCGCCGGGAAAACGGGGATCGCGACTACGACACTGCGTCGGATGTGCGCAATGGCCCAAATGTTTACACCTACGTTGTTCAGAATCCCTGGACTTATTTTGATTCGCTCGGTCTCTTCGTCGACGAATGGGAGGCAAGCTTGCAGTTTTCCTTCGGTTTCGGTTCGAGTAGTGGACCTACGTTCTCCGCTGGTGTCTCACTAAGCACGAATACAGATTTGGGTGATAGCGCCAAGCTTATCAACGACGTAAATTTCCGTTTTTATGGTGGTGGCCAAGGCACAAGAAACGACTTTTATTCAACAAGCTACGATGCAACGTTCAGCTCGCAGGTAATAGTTGGTTCGGGTCAAGGCGATGGATTGCCAATTCAAACGTTGAATCGTCAGACCCAATCGAATTTTGAAAATACTTTTGATTCTTCTATTGGTATAGGCGGGATGGTAAACTACAACGATGCTACTAGCGACGTGACTACTCATCACTTAGTTAGTGGTCGGACGGGTAATGTGTCCATAACCTATCAAAACGATATGGGTTATCTGCCTGGACTGCCCTTGTCGTTTGGGGATTTGGTAGGAACAGACCAAGCGTGGACAGCATCAGCAACGCTTTCTACAACATCGTTGAGTCTTGGGTATCAACAATTCACTGGAATTCCAGATTATGATTTTGGTGGAGGAGAAGGGACTTTGTATCCTCAATCTTACGATCAAGAAATGTTAAACCGAGCAGAACATTTTTTGACTTTTCCCGCCGGAAATGGGGCGCTTACTACTGGTTTTACTGGGCCTCATTCGGGGCAAAACGCAGTCCATTTGGTTAAGGATCTACCATCCTTTAAAAATACCTCGGATACAGAGATAACTATAGATAAGGAGATTAAAGTTGATTAAAATTGGACTTAGACCATTAGCTTTCTTTTTAGTTTTACTGTGCAGCTGTGCTTCCATAGTGAAGAACGATCCATATGATCGTAAAATCCCGAAGAATCCTAGTTGGAGCATTAACCCAGAATCCGTTGCAGAAGAAAGCGATTTGATCTCTTATGAAAGTCTCTACATTCATGCATATGACTCTATTCCTGGTTACCAGGGATACCGATTTTTTTCAAATGGTCGATATATAGTGAAATATGTAAAAAATGACAAAATAGATCCTTCATTAATCTTTTCAACGCTAACGGACGCGGTGGTAGGATATTATAAAATTGAAAATAAAAAAATTTTTCTAGAATTTTTTCTTCCAAGAAATTACGGCAATTATCATAAATCAGAAGGATACATTGACTCTGGTGGGAATATTGTTGTTAACGTTGTCAATTCTAGCCGGTTGTTTTCGGATGGAGAAGTCCGCCCCAAAATTTATTTCAAGATAAAAGCTGATGATTTGAAAGAGATCACACCAGATTGGTAAGGTCAGGAGAAAGCGACGCGAAAAGTAATAGATTATTACTCCGGTGTTCATATAGCCGATACAGCGACATAGTCTAATTTTAGACGCTTGAAGGGATTCCAGACGACGTCAAGGGATTCCAGACGACGTCAGGTCTTGATTATTGACAAATACGAGGGGGGTGCATTGGCTCACGGTTACGGCGAGGCCCCTGAGAGTTGAGTATGCGGGAGGATGTTACCACGTCTTGAACCGCTGAAATTATCGTCAGAGGATTTTTTCAGGGAAGGGAGCGGCGGAGGCCTTTGAACGTGAAAGGCAAAAAGGGGTCTGAAAGGCAAAAAGGGGTCAGCCCAATGTTTCATGGTTTCTGTTTGTCTTTAGTGAGTATTTTCGTTTTCTGGAGAGAATGTCCCGCCGTTCTAGAATCGAATATTCTGGTGCGATTTATCATGTGATCAACCGGGGGAACTATCGTTCTTACATTTTCGAGACAGGCGGTGCGCGAAAGAGTTTTCTGGAGTGTTTGGACACTTGTTGTGAGGCGCAGGGCTGGATCCTGCACGCCTGGGTTTTGATGGGCAATCACTACCATTTGTGTGTGGAGACGCCGGAGCCAAATTTGGTGGAGGGGATGAAGTGGTTGCAATCGACCTTTGCCAATCGCTTCAACCGGTTTCGGAAGGTCAACGGGCATGTCTTTCAGGGGCGGTATAAGGCAATTCTGTTGGACGGTGATGCGGTTGGAGCGGACACCAAAACGACGTCACGTCTTGATCTTTGACAAATCCCCAGCGCGAGAACTCCCGCGTCACCGGCCACCGGATACGGATCGGCGCGTCTCGATCGCCCCCCGAATCACCCCCTGCCTTCCCCGTCCGGCCCTTTGGATTTTTGGGAGGGTCCTCGTCTTTCGCACAACAACTTTATGTCCAATCCCGCCATTATCCTTCCTGGAACTCGCAGGCTTCGTTCGGAAGGGGCGGGTTTTGACATAAAGTGGGGTTGTGCGAGTTGCGGACGGAAGTGGGGCCGGGCCGGGGAAGGCAGGGGGTGATTCGGGGGGCTCCGTTGTCTTCGATTCGGAGACTCCCCGGTGTCGCGGCAATGTTCCCTCCAGGGCTTCGCCCTTGCGCGCTCCTTTGTCGCTTTGCCCGAGGGTTAGCTTCCGCATCGGATTCCGATGCTCCAAAACATAACGGCACCCCGCGCCCGGCGGCAACGGCCATCCGCAGGGCT
>NZ_JACHVA010000044.1 GCF_014230055.1 Puniceicoccus vermicola
GAGCGGGGGCTGCGCCGGATCGACCTGGCGATCTCCGATAAGGCTGCGGGGTTGATCGAGGTCTTACCGGAGTTTTATCCGCAAGCCAAATGGCAACGGTGCGTGTTCCACTTCCACAAAAACATCCTGCACAAAGTGCCCAAACAAAAGCGAGAGGAAGTCATCCCCATGCTCAAGGCAATCCATGCTCAGGAAGACGCTAAGAGCGCCCGCGAAAAAGCCGTTGCCATAGTCGACAAACTCGAAGCCATGAAACTCGGATCGGCGGCCGGGATCCTTTTGAACGGAATCGACGAATCGCTCACCTACTACCAGTTCCCCAGAGAGCATCATCGTAGTATCCGGACGAACAACTTGCTTGAAAGAATCATGAAGGAAATCCGGCGAAGAACCCGAGTCGTCGGAAGCTTCCCGGATGGGAAAAGCGCTCTCATGCTCGCCTGCGCCAGACTCCGCTACATCGCCACCAAATCCTGGTCCGATACCCGCAAATATATGGATATGACCAAGCTGGAGGAAACCGAACTTCAACAAACTGCCTGAAAATCGCAGCCCCCCATGGGGGGCTATTGACATCAACTTCAACCTAACATCATAAACCAATCACCAACGCCTGGAGGCGCTCAGACCTTTTTGCGAAAGATTTTGGACACTAACAGATCGAGCGGTAGAATCTTAGAATGGTATAGGCCAATTTTCCAACCGCACGGGGCGTTGCAATTTTTACCACGTGCGGAAGCGTGGGTGGTTCTCGCGATTTAAGAAGTTTTACTTTTTGGGGTGGATAACTTTAAGGACTTTAAGGTTTGACCGCCTATCGGCGCAAAACTAAGGGTTCTGTGTGTCAAATTTTTCTGAAGTCGTCCGTGAGTTCGTTCAAAGGCGGGGATTGACCGGAAGTCAGCTTGCGGAGGACATTGGCCTTAGTGCTGTAGCCGTCAGTCGAATTGTCACCGGGCAGTCAAAGCCCCGTCAGGTTACTCTTTCCCGCCTGATGAAACGACTGTGCACCTCGAAAGAAGAGGAGCAGATGCTCATCGCAGCCTATGAATCGAAGGGTGTTGAAGACCTTCCGCTTGCTCCGATTGTTTCCGAGGCAGCCAATGCGCAAGCCGAGGAGGAGCGAGTTCGCCGCTTCATGGAGGTCAAAGCGCAGTCGATTGCCTTCAAGCGATCAGTCGCCCGGGAATTGGATAAGCTTGGTATACCTTATCGTCAGGAGGTGATCGAGAAACTGGTTGTGACTGATTTTCTGCTGGAGCTCGGCGAGAGGCGTATTGCTCTCGAATGTAAATATAACCTCCACCGTGATCTGGAGAAGTCCGTCATTTCAGCCCGGCTGATTCGGGAGCAGTTTCACTGCGATCAGGTGTATATCGTCGTTCCCTTCTATGATGAGGAAGGCGACAGTTTAGACTGTGAAGAAGAAATTCGCATCCTGCCGCTGCAGGATCTCGCCGAGGCTATCAATCTGGAGAATAATGAGTAAAATAAACCGCCAGATCGAAGTCCTGGATACTCCGGTAAACGTGTCTCGAATGCAGGAGGCAGATTTCATCTCCCTGACTGACATCGCCCGTCACCGAAATGCTGATCGAAGCGACGATTTGATCCGGAACTGGGTGCGAAATCGAAACACCCTGGAGTTCCTTGGCGTTTGGGAGCGCATTCACAATCCGGATTTTAATTCCGTCGAATTCGACGGGTTTAGAATGCAGGCTGGTCTCAATAGCTTCACACTGACGCCGAAACAGTGGATCGAGCGAACCAACGCCAAAGGCCTCGTTTCTAAAGCTGGCCGCTACGGCGGCACCTTCGCCCACCGCGACATTGCCTTCGAGTTCGCCTCCTGGGTTTCGGTCGAGTTCAAGCTCTACTTGATCAAGGAGTTTCAGCGCCTGCAGGAGGCCGAGCAAAAGCAACTGGGCTGGGATGTGAAGCGCAACCTGACCAAGATCAACTACCGCATTCACACCGACGCCATTCAGGCGAATCTGATTCCGCCGGAGCTGACGGGAAAACAAGTCAGCCTGATTTACGCCAGCGAGGCCGACGTCCTGAACATGGCGCTCTTCGGCCAGACGGCAAAGGACTGGCGCGACGCCCACCCCGGCGAAAAGGGTAACATCCGCGATCAGGCCAATGCCTCGCAACTCGTCTGTCTAGCGAACCTAGAAAACCTGAATGCTCTTTTCATCAACGAAGGCATGGCACAAGCCGAGCGGCTAAAGAAGCTCAATCGCATTGCCATCGAGCAGATGGAGATTCTGACCAGTGACCACAACCGGAACCTGCAGGGGGGAGGGGATGCGAAATGAAGGATTTAAAGATTTACGAAATGACCCCATTCACAGCCGAGACGATCATCAATAAGGCCGAGAAGATCAAAGACCTCAAAAAGAAGGCCAAGGAAGGTGAACTGACCAAGAAGGAGAAGAAAGAACTCAGCGACGAAGAGAGGGAATTCAAATCCAAACGGAAGCTCGTTCAAGAAAAGCTCATCAAGTTTGCGACCCGTATTCCAGCGTTTATGTATCTCACCGATTTCCGGGAAAATACGCTGCAGGATGTGATCACGAAAATTGAGCCGGAACTATTCGAGACAGTCACCGGACTGACCGTAAAAGACTTCCACCTGCTGGTGCGGCTACGTGTTTTCAACACCGAGCAGATGAATGCCGCCGTTTTTGCCTTCAGGCGCTACGAAGATGCATCCCTTCGCTGCACAGGGATTGAAAGCCACGATGGACTTACGCATTATGGACTATACGATACAGTAGTGGCCAGAGAGGAGGTGCCCAAATGATCCGCTTTATACATACCGCAGACTGGCAGATGGGCATGAAAGCCAGTGGATTAGGTCAGGTATCAAAGGCAGTGCGCGATGCTCGTTTGGACTCAATTAAGCGCTTGGTCGAACTCGGGAATGACCGGGATGCCGAGTTAATGCTGATCACCGGGGATATTTTTGAGGATAACGCGGTCGACCGCTTGCTTGTTCGTAAGGTGGGCCAATTACTGGCTGGCTTTAACGGAAAGGTGTTTATTACGCCTGGAAATCATGATCCTTTGGTTCCCGGTAGTGTTTGGGAGCATCCAGTATGGGAAGAAAGTGCGAATACGACAGTCGTTCGAGAAAACAGTCCCATTGAGCTAGAGCACTGCACTATTTATCCCACTCCGTTAAAAGAGAAATACTCCACGCGTAATCCAGTGTCTTGGATACAAGCTCAAGACTGCTCGACCATCGCTATTGGGATGAGCCATGGTAATGTTGAGGGTTTGCCTGATGTAGAGCCCGACTTCCCAATCCCTCAAGATGCAGCTGAAAGAGCAGGACTGGATTATTTGGGTATCGGCCATTGGCACTCATATTCTCCTTACAAGGATGGAAAAGGCGTCATCCGTATTGCTTATTCCGGCACGCACGAAACCACGAAATTCGGTGAACGCGAAAGTGGAAATGTGCTGCTAGTCGAGATTGCAGATCGAGGTGCTGCGCCATCGATAGAAGTGTTACCTACGGGAAAGTTGTCATGGCATTCCCTGGAGCGAAGTCTGGAATCTCCTGGTGCATTGAAGTCAGTCATCAGCGAATTGAGTAGTATTATATCGCCAGAGAATGCCTTGGTCCGCCTGCGTCTAAGTGGACTTCTATTTGCATCAGATCGTGAGGATCTGGAGTCCATTGGTGAGATACTACAAACGCGCTTCTTGTTCGGGAAATTGATGGCAGATGCGTTATCGCCTGCGCCCGAAGACGATACGTGGATTGAAGAGCTTCCAGTCGGTGCCTTGCGTGAAGCCGCTGAACATATTCGACAAAAGGCGATGCATGCTCCTGTAGAACGAGATCGTGCTGTCGCAACCCGGGCTTTGCTTGAGCTCTTTGATAGTAAGGAGAAGGCAGCATCATGATTTTAAAGCGTATCACCGTTTCGAATTGGCGTAGCCTGCTGGATGAAGTCGAGCTTGGACCATTCTCAGAAGGGTTGAATGTAATTCATGCCCCGAATGGAACCGGGAAGTCTTCACTTTTCGAGGCGATGCGACGCGGTCTTTTTGATGCCCACCACGTTGCCGGTGGTGAAATAGCAGCTGTCCAGCCTTGGGGCCGTGATCTGACACCTTCCGTCGCAATAGAATTTATCGAAGGTGATGAAACTTGGCGTGTGGAGAAGTCCTTTCTCGCGGGTAAGTCATCCAAGCTGCTGAGGCTAGAGGGTGGGGCTTTCAAGCCAGTCGCTGATGGTCGTAATGCCGATGATCGTATTCGTGAAATACTTTCTGCGGAGGCTCCGGGGCGTGGCTTATCAAAACAAGAGCACTGGGGCTTGGCTCAAATCCTGTGGGCGCCACAGGGTGCACTTTACCTTGAATCAATCTCCGGAACAGCATCAGAGAGAATTAAAGCGACTCTCGGTGTCCAGATTTCGGGTGATGGTGGCGGACAGATTGAAAACGGAATTGAGGAAAAATACCTGGAGTTCTTTACCAAGAAGGGAAGTTACAAAGGTGGTAAAAATGCAGCACCTATTGTGACGCTCCAGGAAAAGCGAGACGAACTAGCCGAGCAGCTCATATCAATCCGTGAGAAACATTTAGCCTACGAGCAGACGGCTCACAGTGTAGAAGATGCTCGGCAGCGACGCCTGCAAGCGCGCCGTGAAGCAGATGCCTTACGGGATACGGTAAACAAAGCACGCACCAATGCGGAGGCCTACTCTAAGCTGAAGGCAGAGCAGTCCAACAAGCGTGATGCGGAGTCTCTGGCCAGAGAGAAATACGATTCACTGACGACTCGGCAGAAACAGATCAAAGAAACTCGTGATCAGATAAGTGAGTTTACCAAGTCTGCTAAAGAACAGGAATCTAAACTTTCTGACCTTAAGATAGAAGAAACATCAGACAAAGAAGCCTGCGCTAAGCTACGCACTGCTCAGGAAACTGCCCGTAAAAAGCGTAGTCAGGTCACCGAACGACAGAATCTCATCGAGGATGCACGCGAATACCGCGAGCATAACGAAGGCCTCCGCGAGCTTAATAAACGCCTAGAGCAGATCGCTCAGTTGAACGAGCAGCTCATTAAGGCGAAGAGGCGTCAGGATGGTTTTCTGGCGCCTACTGCACAAACAATTCGTGATCTTAGAAAATGGCTGGCACAGAGAGATCAAGCTGCTGCATCACTAAAGGCATCCCAGATTCATCTCTCGATCACACCAGAAAACGCAATCGAGGTAAAAAACACCACGGATCACTCGGTAGTTAAGGTCGAAGCCAAGCAAGCGTTTGAGATATCCGGTGACGATTGGGTCGATGTTTCAATTAAAGGATTTGGCTCGATCCGCGCTTCTGGGCCGGAGGGGAGTGCGGATGAGCACCGTGCCGAGCTTGATGCAGCCAAGAAGAAAATTGAAACTCTGGCTCAGCCTTTTGGCACTGAAGATCCGGATAAACTTCAAGAATTACGTGAGCAGGCTGATCAAATCGAACGCGAAATTAAAGGTCATGAGAACCGCATCCAGGATATTTTGGACGAGGATGAACTTGATGCTTTGAAAAAAGAACAAGTCGAGCTGCAGGCTAGGATTTCGGAAACGGAAAAGGAATATCCAAAATGGAAGGAGGAAGCTCCAGTCATCGGTGAGCTAAAGTCTGATTACGAAAGTTTTAGCAAGGAGATTGAGGATACGATTTCAGCTGCAGAGGATGCGTTTGAACAAGCGCAGAGCAAATATACTGCAGCAGAGAAGAATGTTGCGGAGGCGACAGCTGAACTAAAGATCGTTCAAGGGAAATTGGAGACGGCGAATCAACAACTCAAAGATCAGCTCAGTGATGGTTTGTCTGACGATGATCGAGCCAAGGCAATTTCTGATGCCTTAATGGCCTGGCAGGCTGCCAAGACAAATGCCGAGAAGACCGAAGAGGCACTGAAACAGTATCCGGACGATCCCAGTAAAGAAGTCGATAAGTTGGAGAAGCAGCTCGTTGCGCTTGAAGATTCCGAATCGAAAGCCCGGGATGAAGAAAACAAGTCAGAGGGACAGCTTCAATCACTGGCTGCAGAAGGCACTTATTCCAAATTAGTCTCTGCAGAAGAACAAATTTCCGCCTTGGAATCCGAAATCGAGCAGGAGTCCATTCGTATGGATGCAATCAAGTTGCTCTATGATAGCGTTGAGGAATGCAAAAGCCGTATGGTAGCGAGTGTATCAGCACCGGTTGAGCGCAGTGCATCACGCATGCTCTCCCGCATCGTAGGCCCGCGGCTAGGGCGACTTAAGTTGACGGGAGATTTTGTGCCAGAAGCGGTCAGTCCGGAGATCGCTTCAGAATCAGTTCCTCTGCATAACCTCTCTGGAGGTGAGCAGGAGCAACTTTACCTTGTTGCCCGACTGGCACTAGCCGATGTGCTCGCAAAGAACCGGCGCCAACTGGTTGTCCTCGATGATGTCCTGAATGCGACAGATTCCGGGCGGCTGGCTCGTTTGTTGTCTCTTATGGAGGAAGTATCCGACCGACTCCAAATTATCATCCTAACCTGCCACCCCGAGCGTTATCGCGCGCTCGATAAAGCTGAATTTTTTGAACTGAATTAATATGTATACGCACGACCCAAATCGTCAGATCAGCTACCTACAACAATGTCTTTCTGGTAATAAAAAACCATTGGGCTTCTTAGTTGGTGCAGGCTGTCCCATGTCAATACAGTATCAGGGTAATCCTATAATCCCGGATATTAAGGGCATTACAAGTGCAATTAAGCAAAGCTTTGACGAGGACGCCGACTTGAAGGGTGTTCTCAATAAAATCACCGCGCAGTTAGAGGCAGACGGTTCATCGGATCCGAATATTGAATTAATTCTTAGTCATATTCGTTCGCTGATTGTCGTTGTAGGTAACGATACGGTCAGAGGACTTGCTGCTGATGAATTGAAGAAAATTGATAAAGCAATCTGTGAAGAAATCGAGCGGATCGTTGAGAAAAACCATATTGACGAGAATAGTCCTTACCATCACTTTGCGAATTGGAGTAACTCAATTGATAGAGAACATCCGATAACTGTCTTCACTACAAATTATGACCTTTTGCTGGAGGAAGCCCTAGAGTCTACAAAAACACCATTTTTTGATGGATTCTCAGGGTCTAAGAATGCCTTCTTCGATCTTCAGGCGGTTGAAGAGGATGCCATTCCAAAACGTTGGGTTAGGCTTTGGAAATTACATGGCTCTATCAATTGGTTCCGGGCTGAGAATGGAAATGTATTTCGTTCCTCTGTGTCACCGGCGGACACAGATAGCAGGTTGATTCATCCTTCACATCTGAAATATGATGAGAGTAGACGAATGCCCTTCTTGGTCATGATTGATCGTTTGAGAGCGTTTCTCAAACAGCCTACAAGTTTGCTCGTATTGAATGGATACTCTTTTGGCGATGAGCATTTAAATGAAGTTATTATGCAAGGTCTTCAGGCAAATCCTTCATCAATGGCTTTTGCTCTGCTTTATGGGGAACTCAAAAACTATGAAACAGCGATTAGACTAGCATCAACTAGGTCTAATCTTACTCTAATAGCATTCGATAGTGGTGTCGTTGGTGGGATTAAAGCTAGTTGGTCGATGTCAGAGATGATGGGAGAGCTCCCTCTTTCGGATAAATGGTTGGTGAATGTTCCTAAAGAAGCAGAGCCGGAAGAGATCGACCACACTGAATTGCGTCTCGGTGACTTTGCTGTGCTGGGTGAATTCCTGAGGGTCTTGTCGGGAATTAATGAACCAGACTCAAATAACTCAGATGAATAGATCTCCGACATATATTGGCACGGTTCAGGATGTCCAAGGGGCAACCATTGGGGTTGTGATGGATAAGAGCACAGTATCTGGACTTAGTTTCATTGACGGCGAAGGCTACAGAATAGGTCAGATGGGAAGCTTCGTTAAAATCTCTATCGGGTTCCTGAATTTATACGGAATTGTTTCCCAAGTAGGAGCGAGTGCGCTACCAGATAATGTTGCTGATTTGGATCCTTATGGCCAGCGGTGGCTTCGTATCCAACTTGTAGGTGAAGGGCACGCTGGGCAGAAATTTCAACGAGGACTATCGCAATATCCAACTATCGGCGACAATGTTCATTTAGTTACAGAGAGTGATCTACGCGCAATATATGGGCATGGAGAATTAGATGACTACGTAAGCGTGGGTTGCCTAGCGAGTTCAGAGAGTATCCCAGCTTTAGTTAACATAAACAAGTTAGTCACTCGTCATTCCGCTATACTAGGAACAACTGGTTCGGGTAAATCAACAACCGTGGCTGGCCTTATTCGCTCATTATCAGATAAAGACAAATACCCCTCAGCACGTATCCTGATTATGGATATTCATGGGGAATATGAGCGTGCATTTAAGGGGCTTTCCTCAAACTTGAGAGTCGGTGCTAGCCAAGGTGGCTCAACCGCACCTCTATACGTTCCATACTGGGCACTTAATTTTGATGAACTTTGCGCTGTGTGTTTTGACGGTCCTCTGGAGGGTAATCGTTTAGCTGCAGTTGCAGATGCTGTCTTAGAGCTTAAGAGGGAAGGGCTGCGTGGCTTTCCGTGCCCAGGAATCACTGAACACTCCCTATCTGTAGACTCTCCAGTGCCATTTTCTATTCACAAGTTGTGGCTAGATCTACATATTAAAGAGTATAAAACTGTAATTCCTGCACCCGGTGGAGATGCTAATGAACGCATTCCAGCTTATGTTCTGGATGAGAGCGATCAGCCTGTAGAAACCGGCGATGCAATGAGAGTAGTTGCGCCAATTTTCCGGAGTGTGAAAACCACTGGTCCTGCAGAAGAAAGGGTTCAACATGCAAACGAAGGAGCCAATCTGAGGCAACCGCTGGCGGCTCTGGCGTCGAAGTTAAGAGATCCTAGATATGCATTCATTTTTCGTCCGGGTGAATTCTTACCTAATGAAAATGGAGTTCCTTCTGCTGATTTAGATTCTCTGCTTCATTCTTGGGTTGGAGGTGAGCAACCAGTTACGATACTAGACTTATCCGGTATTCCTGCTTCGATACTAGACATACTCATAGGAGCGCTCCTAAGAGTGCTTTATGATGCATTATTTTGGGCGCGTAAATTGCCCGAAGGTGGTCAAGAAAGGCCATTGTTGTTAGTGTTAGAAGAGGCGCATTCGTATTTAAATAGTGAGAGGAACACTTCAGCAGGCTCTGCGGTAAAGCGTATTGCAAAAGAAGGGCGAAAATACGGGGTTGGTCTTATGATTGTTAGTCAGAGGCCTTCTGAGGTTGATTCCACCGTTTTGTCTCAATGCGGCACCATATTTTCACTGCGGCTTTCAAATGACAGCGACCGTGGGCAAGTGGTAGGAGCATCAGCAGATAATCTCAAGGGACTGTTTGATATGCTTCCTATTCTTCGCATAGGGGAAGCTATAATAGTAGGGGAATCAGTAAGCTTGCCGATTCGGTGTCTAGTTAAGACACCGCCTGTGAGTGAACGTCCGGATAGCCTAGACCCCGCAGTCGTGGCTAGAGGTTCTGAGGTAGAAGATGGCTTTAGCGTTCCCGGTGGTTGGAATCAAAAGCGTGACCCAGTTGATTACATACCAGTAGTTCGCCAATGGAGATCTCAGTCATCAGACTACATTCACGCAGTAGAGGAAGAAACCACAACAACACAAACAGAAGGAGAAAATGACAATGGAATGGATTGAAACACCTGAATCATCAAATCTTGAGCGCTTTGGATATGAGGCATCGACGATGTCTTTGCGTGTCGAGTTCAAAAGTGGAGGCACTTATGACTACTATGATGTGCCTGAACAAGTATTCGAGAATATGAAAGCAGCGCCTTCAAAGGGAAGTTTCCTAGCCCAGCACATTAAAGGCGTATACCGCTATGCGCGAATATAAGCGACGATCTAATAAATCGATGCATGTCCTCCACCTTCGAGCCCTATTTTGATAACAATCCGACGCTCAAGCTGCTGCGTGGGAACTACGCGGGCTTCATTCTAGGCTTTTTTCACGATAGCTTTAAAGAGACCGGGCAGACTCAGATTCCGGAAGAGGATTTGGAGTCGATGTTGGATCAGCACCTGCAGGAGTTGCGGCGTCAGGATGCTGAAACTCTCTCACGCGATGCCCGGTATTATTTGAACGCATGGTGTGAAGATAGCTACCGATTACTGCAAAAGCGATTTTCCGAGGAGAAGAACAGCTATGTCTACCAACTGACCCAGCACAGCGAGAAGGCCTTGGCCTGGCTGGAGGATCTGCGGCGCGGGGAAAAGCGTGGTTATACTACTTCGGATTCACGTTTCGGTAAGATTTTGACGGAGTTGCGCCGGATTGATCGGGACACAAACGACGATCCTGAGGCTCGGCGAAAGGAGCTGCTTAAACAGCGTGACTCTATTGATACCGAGCTGAAGCGGATTCGCGAAACCGGCAAGGTCGATACGATGGATCCGGCTGCGGTGAAGGATGCCCTCCATGACCTCGAATCGGATGTGGAGGCCTTCCTGAGTGACTTTCGTGCGATCGAGGAAACCTTCCGTGACCAGGCGAGGGAAATACAGGACCTCTATCTGGAGCGGCAACTGACGAAGGGGGCCATGGTCGCCCACGTGCTCGATGCGGACCAGGCCTTGCGCAATCGTGATCAGGGCCGGAGTTATTTTGGCTTTCGGGAAGCGATGACTTCTTTGCAGAATCGAGAAGAGCTTCAGGCGCTGGCCAAGCGTGCGGGGGCGCTGGCCGATGAGCATGGACTGGATCTGGCATCCTTTGATCGTTTGCCCCGACGCCTGCACAATGAGGTCAGCCATGTCGGCAGCATTTACCGACGCATTACCGGGCAGTTGAGGCGTGTGGTGGAGGAGCAAAGCTCAAAGCAGACGCGTTACTTGATGGAGCTACTCGGTGAAGCACGTTCGCTGGCCAAGGCATGTGGTGAACTGCCGACTGAGGTCGAATTGCATCATTGGGAGGATCCGCCTCGCTTCAATAATCTGATGGAGGTCGGCTTTTGGGAACCACCGCAAACAGGACAGTTCGAAGATATTCACAATGAAGGAGAGCAAGACCCCGAAGCACTCAAAGAAGCACTCAGCCGAATTGGGAAGCCATTGGACTTGCCGAAATACCGGGAGCGGATTGCTCAGGTTTTGGAGGGGCAACCGCAGGTGAGCCTTCGGGAACTGGTCGAGCGTTACCCTATCGAGTCGGGCATCGTTGACGTGGTGGCATACGTCGCTGTAGGCGGCGAAGGCGTTCAGAATATCTATCTACCCGAAACCTTTCAACTGGACTTAAACCGTCCGCAACAGCCGCGCTACGCGGAACTGGAGAAAATTATTTTTGTGAAATGAACGAGCCTGTTTACTCCATTCGTCATGTGATCGTTCAGCTGGTGCGCGGCCCCATCTATCAAGAAGACAGCTTGCTTTGGGCCCGCTTACTGATGGATAGGGGCGAGGTCGAATCGCACTTTCATCGGATGGGGCTAGAACTCGTTCTGGAGGAAGAGGCGGGCTATGCGTTTCTGAGAAACGAATCCAGTGATGAAACGGAAGATGAGGGAGATGCCGCGGTCATAGAAGGCGAAGCGCCCTTGCCGCGTCTGATGCGGCGTAACCCACTATCTTTCCTCCCGACCGTTCTGCTTTTGGAGTTGCGTGAGCGCTTGCTACGTCACGATCAGTCCGTCGATGGCACAGATCATCTCTATCTGGAGTTCAAAGAGATTGTCGAGTTTATGAGGAGCTATTGCGGGGAAACCGGGAATGAAAAAAAGGTAGAGAACAAAATCAGCGCGGCGGTGAAACGACTCACCGATCTTTCATTGCTACGCCAGATCCCGAACCGGAGCGAAGTCATTTACCGAGTTGAACCCATCCTCCGCGCCAAATTGCCCATCGATCAAATTGAAGCGGTTCGAGATCGATTAAAGGGTCAGCTTGGGAGCGAGGAGAATACAGACGACGAAGATGAAGAAAGTGAGGCTGGTGAATGAAGGTAGAAGAACAAGTCAGTCTTGAATTTGCTCCTGATCGCTCGACGGCGGGCTTCCGGCTACATCAATTTTCCGTTCTGAACTGGGGTACCTTTCATGGGCGCGTGCACAGCTTTCACCCGGATGGTCGAACGAGCTTGCTCAGCGGAAGTAATGGAGCAGGCAAATCGACTCTAGCTGATGCAATCCTCACCCTGCTGATTGACAGTCGGAAGCGGAATTACAACCAAGCCTCGGCCGGTGGTGGTGAGCGCAAGCAGCGGAAAGAGCGCAGTGAGAAGGACTATATCCTCGGAACCTATTCGGAAGAACGGGATGAGGATCTTGGTTATGGGCGTCCAAAGCAACTACGTCGAGCAGGGCAGTCGGTTACTGTGCTGCTGGGGTATTTCTACAACGAAACTTACGGGCAACATGTCACTTTAGCGCAGGTCCTCTGGTTGACACCCTCAAAGAGCCTGAAGCGCTCCTTCATCGTTTCGAAAAAGAAACTGACAATTGAGGGTGATTTCAGTGATTTGGGTAACTCGGCTGAAGTTATGCAAAGGCTTAAGGATCGTGCTCTGGACCCAATCGAGACCTTTACTGCCTATTCGCAGCGTTTCCATGAAGCTCTTTATCTTTCCGCAGATAGAAATCCAATGGATATCTTCAATCAGGCGGTCTGTATCAAAGACATCAGTAATCTGACCAACTTCATTCGCGAGTTCATGTTGGATAATGGGGGCGCTCCGGGTAAGCTTGAGAGTCTACGCAGCAATTTTGAGGAACTTCGCCGGACGCACGAACGAATTCAGCGAGAGAAGAAGCGTCTGGACACCCTGAATTTGATTCGTTCGTTGCACAATTCAGTTCTGAGGCAAGAAGATCAGGTGGATCATTGGAATGGGTGCAAATCAGCCGCGCCGCTATATTTTGCAGAAAAGGAACTCGAATTCCGGCAGGCTGAGGGGGAGAGAATCGAGCTTGAGCTGACGAAAGCCAAGGCTGAGGAAGTCAGTGAAGGTCACAAGGCGGATCAAGCCGAAGAGCGTATCGGGCAGTTGAACCGTGATATCGAGTCCAGTGATGCCGGACGGCGTCTACAGGAAATTGATTCAAAGCTAGAGGGTCTGAAATATGGTATACAGGACCGCCAAGGGCGGCACGGACGGTATATGAAGGAGGTTGCTAAATGGAGATCCGGAGCGATTTGCCAGTCCGAATCCGAGTTTTTAGAACTTGGTTCCGATGCTCGAAAAGATATGGAGCGATTCACTGAAAAATCCAAAGCATTGGAAAGCTCTTTGAGAAAACAGGCTCAGGAGAAAGAACAGCTGGAAACGGAGCAGGAAGAGATCAGTGGGCAGGTGCGTAGCCTCGAAGAGCGTGAGGGTAAAATTAACGAGAAACAGGTTCGAATCAGAAGCCGGATTGCTGAGGCGCTCGGAGTCAGCCAGCAGGAGTTGCCTTTTGTTGGAGAGATGGTTCAGGTCAAGGATGCGGAAGCGCGTTGGACGGGAGTGATTGAACGCTTAGTGCATAATTTCGCTCTCTGCGTTCTTGTGCCGGGTAGGATGCGCGAGCAAATGGATCAATACGTGCACCGTACTAATTTACATGGACGTCTGGTTTATCATGTGTTGGATAACGGTTCGCGTAGTCCGAATCCATTGCTCGATCCAAACTCGGTGGCGTCTAAATTGGAGCTGCATGAAGAAGCAGGGGAGTTTGAAGAATGGATCGCGGCCGAATTGAGCTATCGCTTTGACCATATATGTTATGAGGACACGAAGGCGGGATTTCATCAGGCGAAAACCGCAGTCACAGTCAACGGACTCATCAAGCAGCGTGGTTCTGAGAGGCGTAAGGATGACCGGCATGACATAAATGATCGGTCTCGTGACGTGCTGGGGTGGGACAATTCGGCTAAGATCGAGGCACTCAAGGAGAGACAAAAGACACTCGAATCGAAGCGCGAGGCACTCACGGCATCAATTCGTAGAGAGGAGAACGAAAAGGCTCGATTGGACGCCGCGCTGAAAGCCATCGAAAATCTGCCGCAAATTGCGGCATCCTGGCAGGAAATTGACTACTTGAGCCTGGCAAGGGAGCAAGAAGACTTGCGGATTGAGAAGAAGGAGCTGGAGTCGGGTTCGGATGAGTTAGGCCGCTTGAGGGAGCAGTTGAAAGAGGCCAAAAAGGCGAAGGCCGAGGCGAAGGAAAAGAGCCAGAATGCGCGTGAGCGTTTGGGCGGATTGAGTGCCGAACAAAAGCAAAATGTTGAAGGAATTCAGCTCTGCGAGCAGATTATTGAGGTTGCGCAACAAGACGAATGTGAGCTGCAAAAGTTGAAAGAGCGGGTCGCGGTTATCGACGAGTTGATGGAAATTCCCGTGCTGTCGCTTACATCCATAAATCCAGCCCGGAATCAGGTAATCGCTGACATTGAGGGTAGGCTTAGACGTGCTCACCAGAAGCGGGACGAAGCTGGCTACTCGGCTAAATTCAAAATGAAGGAATTTGTTGATCAGATCAAAAATGAAGATTCCAAGCTTCATGATGAACTGTATTCAGGTGATCTGCAGGTTTCCGGATACAGCCCTCAGCTTTTTGAGCCATTCGAGCGTTTGCGGTTACGGATCGAGGAGGAAGATTTACCCAAGAACGAACGTGGCTTTAAGCGCTTACTACAAACCAACCTTATTGAGGATCTGTCCAATTTCGATGGCTTGCTTCAAGAGCACGCTGAAACGATCAAAAGGCGGATAGAGGAACTCAATCTCCATTTGAAGGCGGTTGATTTTGACCGGCACAAGCATACCTACATACAACTGGTTCCGGATCGGGTAATGGATGAGCATCAACGGTGGTTCCGGCAGCATCGTGAATATGCTCTGCAGGACATCGCGCATATCGAGGATTCCGATGAGGCGCGCGAAGAGCGCTTCAATCGTGTAAAGAGTTTTCTGGATCAGTTGGCTGTTGATGAAAAGCGAACGCAGCGAGTCATCGACGTGAGAAACTGGTTTGAATTCAGAGCCGATGAATTCTATCGGGACGGAAACCGCTATGATCAAAGTTATAGTGGTGCCTCTGGGAAGTCAGGTGGAGAGAAGAATCGCTTGGCCTCGACAATTTTAGCGACTGCCATTGCTTATCAGTATGGGATATCGCTGAATAATGAACGTCAGACAGAAACGTTTCGACTCGTTGTGGTGGACGAAATGTTCAGTAAGACCGACGATGAGTTCTCTACCTATCTACTGGAATTGTTCAAGCAATTCAGCTTGCAGTTGATCATCGTGCAACCGCTGGACTCCAAGGTGCATCTTGTTCAAAAATATGCTGAGCGCTACCACATCGTTACGCGTCCAAAGGAATATTCGAATATCCATAATTTGGACGTGCGCGAATACGAAAAGCTAATGGGGGAGGTCGCTGAATCATGACAGTAGGCGACTTGCAGAATAAAGCGGTTCGTAAGCTCAGTGGGGTATTACGTGCACTCATTCGAGAGGAGACGATTTTTCCTCTACCTATTCCGGTTAAAAAGCCCAAGACTACGGCTCCAGTGTCTGAGTGGCGAAAGACAAATCAGCTCATCCGCTCCCAAAGCAAGGAAGTTCTTGGCTACGGCTTTACTGTCGAATGGGCACGAGTGAATTCAAAGCGACATGGGCTCAACGACTTTCCGACAAAGCTGACCTTTGAGTGCGCGGATGATTATTTGAAATATGTCCGGGCGGAGGGAGAAGCGAAGACAGTAGTTGCGAATACGAGAGCGATTGAACAACTAAGCCTTCATGCGAGGAGCTGGTGTGCATCGCATCTGGCTATGATGCGAAAGCCGAGTGGCACGATTCAGAATGCGATCATGATACTGGTTCATTTGAAGGCAGAACCAAATCCGGGTATTTACGCCCGCCAGTTGCCGGTGAAAGTGCCAACAAAGTTCTTCGAGCAGGAGCGCGGTTTGCTGGAAGCTCTCTTTCAAGAATTTGCACCCGAGTGTTTGGTTAATGACGCAGGCGGCCTAGAGGAACGATTAGGCCTGATGACGAAGGAGAGCTTGATTGAGTTTCGGACATTAGATTCCAATGTTCAGAGGCTGCCTTTTGGGCATGCGATGGCAACCGCCAGAGAACTTGCAGAAAAGGCTTCCTATTTTGAAGCCTTCGAAACCGTGATTGTTGTCGAGAACCATGTTCCCTTTCTGATTCTACCAGAACTCCCCAGAACCCTTGCAATCATGGGAAATGGGTATGCGGTTCGCCGGTTGGGTGATGTGCCGTGGCTAAAAGAAAAGCGCGTCTTGTATTGGGGGGATATTGATCTATCCGGCTTTGCCATACTAGCCCAGTTTCGGGCATGCCTGCCGCACGTAGAATCGCTCATGATGAACCTAGAGACATGGAAACACTTTAGTTCCCGGACGCAAAAACACGAAGCCGCGCAATCAATCAGTGATCGTGAATTCGATTCATTAAATCCTGGAGAGAGGTCGATGGTTGAGATGCTTCGTGAGAATTCCGGGCTCCGCCTAGAGCAGGAGCATATCGATTTTGAATATATAAAGGTAGTATTTCGTTCCTGCTTTAACTTAATTGGTATGACCCAAGGACATCGGTAACACTCTATAGTGGCATTCATGCCATGGAGAGAGACCGAATCGATGACCGAAAAAGAACGTTTTGTAACCCTTGCGGGGACCGGCCGTTTCACGATCACGGATCTGTGTCGTGATTTTGGAATCAGCCGGAAGACCGGGCATAAATACCTGGAACGGCACAGTCGCGAAGGACGGGCCGGGTTGAAGGACAGGAGCCGCTGTCCCGGGAGCAGTCCTTCTGTAACCGAGGAGGAAGTGGAGCGTTTAATTCTTTCTGCGATCCGCTGACGGTGTGCGACCGCTACAGCCGTTATGTGATCGGCTGCAAGTGTCAGCCCAATCAGCAGTTCAAGGGGACTTTGAGAAGCTGCAAAAAGCTGATGCGCTATCACGGGCTGCCGGAGGTCATCCGGGTGGACAACGGTTCTCCGTTTGCTTCCGGGTCTCTGGGCCGACTCTTGCGTCTGAGCGTGTGGTGGATCGAGCAGGGAATCCGTGTCGAGTTCACGACGCCGGGATCGCCGCAGGAGAACGGGTGGCACGAGCGCACTCACCTGGACTTGGAAGCCGAGGCGGTTCGGCCTCCGCCGGCGAACATGAGAGCCCAACAAAAGCGCTTCGACCGCTGGCGTCATGAGTATAATCATGATCGTCCTCACGAGGCTTTGGACATGCTTTTTCCCGGCGAAGTTTACCGCCCCAGTTCCCGGCGTCTCGGCGAAACGGACAAAATACGTTACCCCGAAGACTATACCGTGAGACAAGTCAGTGAGTCGGGACACTTCTTGATCGGGGGGAGGTCAACTTCTGTCTGGGCGAGATCTACTACGGATGCAGGGTAGGGCTACGGGAATGAGCGGTTGTTTTTGTCCAGAATTACGCTGAAAAGCGCAAATACTGGACGAAACTCAAATGAAGTCGAAAAAGGAGAAAGAGCCCATGAACGATTTTGGGGAAGCCCTGCGCCCGACGTTCCCAGCAATCCGGAACCTGTCAACCCGTATCCATCGTTCCCCGATAATCGATTCCTTGTTTAGTCGTCGCCCGCCACGCACCCGAAATGTTCAGTGCATTGAAAAGCTGGGTGAAAGGCGATTTGCTGGATGAATGAATGCGTTCAGTCCTTGTAGAAATTAGAGCGGAAGGCGGTGGGGGGCATTCCTGTAATTTCCCTGAAGCGCCGATTGAAGTTTGATAGGTTCGAAAATCCAACCGCGTAAGCGATTTCGGTAACGGATTTACGACTTCCAATTAGGATAGAGCAGGCGCGAGCGACTCGCAATTCGTTTAGGTGGCGGTGAAAGTGCCGTCCGCTTTTGTTTTTGAAGAACCGCGAGAATGCTTGGGGCGACATACCGATACCCTTGGCGATCTCAGCTTGGGTGAGGTTGGACTCCGTGAATCTAGTTTCTATTTTCCGGAGAACAGATTCTAGACGAGAATCAATATGCGCCGCTTTCTTCACTGAGAAATTCGGGGTGTTCAACCATTCATGAGAGGTGGTAATCGCGAGAGAATGGAGAAGGTCGAGCAACAACGCGATCGGAGCATCCATCTTGGTTCGATTCTCCATCCGTCGCAGTATTTCGTAGCAATTGTTGGCGGAGTATTTGGGGAAAATCGCTCCGCGCTCCGCCTGATCGAGGAGAAGACGTGTAGGGCGATTTTCAGGGAGAGCCCAAAAATTCTCCCCCCAGGCGAGCGGACGGAAATGGAGGACGGTCCATTTTGCGCCGCTTTTGTTGGAGGGATCCGAAGTGAAGGCATGAGGTAGATTTGATCCAGTCAGCACCAGATCGCCCGGTCCATAGGGGCGCATTGCTCGACCGGAATGAAGAAGGCCCCGACCTTTCTCGATCCAGACAACTTCGACTTCTGGATGAAAATGCCAATGGGAATCCACGCTTGGTTTGGAGAAGGTGGAAACTTTGACTCCAATCTGGCCTCCGGAAAGGGCTTCAAGCTGTGGTGGATCCGGTATCATATCAGATGGGTCATCTTAGGTTCTGTCTGGAAGAGTCATCGCGATTATTTCTCTCACGGAGAACGTTATGATTCATGATACACGTCTCTCGATGGATTTGTGTTAAAATAGTATTGAAACATTTGCAATAGGGTAGAAGAGAATCTGTTGACTTCGATCTATACTGAGGTCCGATGAATTCTTCCCCCCCCCTCCCAACGGTTCTCGCCGCTGTAGCGCATCCGGATGACATTGAGTTCTGCTTTGCAGGCACTCTTGCTCATTTGAAAGAGGTAGGTTGTTCCGTGCATATGTGGAATCTGGCGAATGGCTGTTGTGGGGATGCGGTTCGCGGCAGAGAGGAGACCGCCAATATTCGATGGAAAGAGTCCCGAGCGTCCGCCGCGGTATTGGGCGCATACGCGCACAAACCGGTTTTTGATGACCTCGCCGTTTTCTATGATCGCCGCTCGCTCTCCAT